>NZ_OZ060398.1:0-75353 GCF_964059085.1 Buchnera aphidicola (Mindarus abietinus) | reverse complement strand
TTTTTTTACTTAGTTTTTTATTTTCTCTTTATATTTATATTTTATAATTTTTTTTTAAATATTTACCTATATTAAAAAAAAATTTTAGTTTTTATTTATAAATTTTTTTTTCTTTTTTTTTTATTTTTTTTATTTACAACTAGAGAATTATTTCTTAAATGTTTATTTTTTAAAAAAAAATAATTTTTTTTATAAAAAAATATTCCGAAAAGAAAAATTCCTATAAAAAAAAGTAAATATGCTACTTTTTTATATTCTATAAAAAAATGAAAACCATTTGAAGAATTAATAATTATTTTTGGTTTTTTAAAATTATTTTCTGAAAAAATAGTATTAATAATATTAATTTTATCTCCTCGTTTTAACGAATATCCTATAGCTCCTTTAACTAAGTTTTTTATTTTTTTTAAATCAGATTTAGATATTTCCTTTTTTTGATTAAACTCATTTTTTAAATAATTTATAGCTATACCTACCGATAATTTTTTAATTTCTCCAGAATTAATTCTTGTATGGGAAACTGTGTGATTTAATTCATAATTTTTAGTTTTATTATTAAAATCACGAATATTTAAAAAATTAATATTTTTATTATTTTTTTTTAAAAAATCACTGCTGTTTTCTAAATTTTTTTCATCAAATATATTTTTTTTTAAATTACTTAAAAGAAAATTTTTTGATGATGATATTTGGTTTTTTAAAAAATTTAAATAAGCCGAAGCAACTTTTTCGTCAATTGATTTTTCTTCTGATCTAACAGATTGATTTTTTTTACTTTTATTAGGATGATACACTTCATTTGTTCTTTCTTTTTCATTAAAATTAATTTGAGCAGTCACTTCTACTTTTATGTTTTTAGATCCAAAGATAGGTTGTAGAAGAGTTTTTATTTTGTTTTTATATTGAAATTCTATTCTTGAAATATATTTATTTCTAATATCGTTAGAAAAACTTAATTCTGTAGTAGACTCATCTAATAACTGTCCAAATTGATCTAATACTACTACTTTATTTACTGATAAACCTGCAATGCTGTTAGCAACCAAATTTTTTATAGCATTTATTTGATCTGAATTTAAAAAAGCATCAGGCTTAATTTCTAAAAAAACAGAAGCTGAAGGATCTTTTTTTTCTTCTATAAATAAAGATGATTTAGGCCAAGCTATATGTACTCTAGCATCATTTACTACTGTCAATTTTTGAATAGTACGAGATAATTCCCCTTCTAATGCTCGCTGATAATTAATTTTTTCATTAAACTGACTAATTCCAAACTTTTGATCATCTAATAATTCAAACCCTATTTCTGATCTTTTTAAAAACGATTTATTTAAAGCTAAATGATGCAAATCATTTATTTTTTCTGAAGGTACTAATAAACTATTAGAGTTTTTAATAAATTGATACGGTATTTTCAAATTTTCTAACTTTTTTACAATTATTTTTTTCTCTTTATTTGATAAATTTTCATATAATAAAGAATATTCTGAAGAATCTCCCCATAAAGAAAAAAAAATTATTCCAGTAATTATTAAAAAAATAATAAAGAATAAAACTTTAAAATTACTAACAGAGTTTCTTAGAAAAAATTCTATCTTTTTTCTAAATTTTTCATATATATTTTGAATAGAGTTTACATTCATAAAGATTATCCTACTGCTAATTTATTTTTTTTAAATCATTTTAAAAAATTAAAAATAAATTTTCCTTAAAATTTTTTTTATTTATTTTTTTTAAAAGAATATTTTTCTTGAAAGAAATAATTTATTATTTATAATCTATATAAATAAAAAAAATTTTTAAAAAATAAAAAATGTTTATTGATACAATTAATAATTGTGAAAAAATCTATAATAAAAAAATAAAAAATTTAAAAGTAAAAGAAACTACTAATTTTAAAAAATTTATTATATTAACTCCAAAAAAAAATAAAAGAATTAACGTTAACAATGAAAATAAAACTAATTTTTTAAAAAATCAACAAGAAAACTTATCATTTGAAGATTCTATCATTAAATTAGAAAAATCTGAACTTTCTGTGCAAACAGCTATGAAAATAGTAAATAAATTAATTTCAGTTTATCAAGAAGTTATGAATTTACAATTATAAAAAGTAAAAAACCTAACTAGCGGTTTTTTATCTTTTTGAAAATTTTTAAATATCAAAATTTTAATAATTTTGGAGCTAAACGGAATTGAACCGATAACCTTTTGCATGCCATGCAAATGCTCTACCTGATTGAGCTATAGCCCCCTATTTTATAAGTTACGATTATAATGTATTATAATACAAAAATATTTAATTATTAAAATTAATTAATTTTATTGATCCAATCCAATCCCTCTTCTATTCTTAATAAAACTATACTTTTTCCTAAAAGATAAATAATTGTATTAACAGAAAAAAAGCTATCTTTTCCTATTAATATTATTCTTAAAGGTACTCCTAATTCTTTAAAATTGACTTTAAATTTTACTACTACCGATTTTAAAATAAGAGAAATACTTTCAAGATCCCATTTTTTAATAAGTTTTATTTTTTTGTAAAAATACGATACTATCGTACTTGTATTTAAATAAACGTATTCTTTATAAGAATCTTTGAAAATAATATTTTTTTTATAAAAAATTTTACATGAATCAGCCATATCTTTAATTGTATTAAATCTACATCTTAATAATTCAACTAACTTTTTTAAATCAGGACCAAAATTTATATCCACATGCATAATTAAAAATTGTTGCTTTAAAAGCGTAGATAATTGAACTACTGAAATTTTTTTTATATAAAATCGATTATACCAAGATAATTTCTCTATATCGAACTTACTGGAAGAAACACTAATATCTTTAAAACTAAAAATTTTTTTTACTTCTTCTATTGAAAAAATTTCTCTATTTCCATTTGACCAACCTAATCTCAGCATATAATTCACTAATGCTTCAGGTAAATATCCTTTTCTATTATATTCCATAACATCTACTAAATTGTTTCTCTTTGAAATCTTTTTTCCTTCCTTATCAACTATTAAAGATAAATGGGCATATGAAGGAATGGAAAATCCTAACGCATTCATAATATTTATTTGACGAGGAGTATTATTAATATGATCTTCTCCTCTAATTACATGAGTAATATTCATATCTTGATCGTCTATAACAACACAAAAATTATATGTTGGTGTACCATCCTCTCTTTGAATAATAAGATCATCTAATTCTTTATTTTGAAATATTATTTTTCCTCTTATCTCATCCTTAACTATAACTGAACCTTTTAAAGGATTTCGGAATCTAACAACATAAGGTTGATTATTTTTATACGATGTTTTATTTTTTCTACATTTACCATCATATTTAGGTTTTTTATTTTGCGACATCTGTGATTCTCTAACATTTTTTAATCGTTCCTTTGAACAATAACATTTATATGCTTGACCACTAAAAATCATAGATTGAATAATACCGCAATAATAAGATAATTTTTTTGTTTGAAAAAAAGGGCCTTCATCCCAAGTTATACCTAACCAATTTAAACCATCTATAATTGAATTAATCGAATTAGATGATAAACGTTTAACGTCAGTGTCTTCTATCCTCAATATAAAAGATCCTTGATATCTTCTAGCAAATAACCAAGAATATAAAGCGGTTCTAGCTCCTCCAATATGTAAAAATCCAGTCGGACTAGGGGCAAATCTTGTTCTTATTTTCATGAAATTCTCTTTTTTTTAGAAAAAATATTACAAAAAAAATTTTCTTAAAAAATTTTTATCTTTTTAATCTTTATTTTCTTAATAAAAAAATATTATATTTCAAATAATTATTGACTCATTTTTTTTTGTATTTATAATAGTTATATTGGGTGATTAGCTCAGTTGGTAGAGCGCCTCCTTTACACGGAGGAAGTCGGCAGTTCGAATCTGTCATCACCTATTATTTTATAGTTATAAAATCTATTTTTTTCAAGGGTCGTTAGCTCAGTTGGTAGAGCAGTTGACTTTTAATCAATTGGTCGCAGGTTCGAATCCTGCACGACCCAAAAAATATTATTTAATATACTTATTCATTTCTAAATATAATCTTTTCTCATCAATTAATTTAATACTCATGCCTTGAGCTTGAACAATCTTATTTCCAGGTTTTTCTCCAAAAATTAAAAAATTTGTTTTTTTTGATAATTTTTTTTCAACCTTAGCTCCTAAAGAAACTAATTTTTTTTCTATCCATGTTCTCTTATTTATCTTAAATTTTCCTGTAAGAACTATTTTTTTTTGAAAAAAAATAAAATTTTTATATTTTTCTTGATTTATATTTCTAATATTATCTTCCTCTAAAAAAGATATATGTTCTAATAAATTAAGAATTAAGTTCCTATTTTTTTCCTTTTGCATAAAATTATACACATTTATAGAAATTTCTTTTCCTATATTTTTTATAGATATAAACTCTTCTAAAGTAGCAGACATTATTTTTTCAATACTTTTAAAATGAAAAGAAATATTTTTTGCAGTAACTATTCCAATATCAAAGATTCCTAAACCATATAGAAAACGAGATAGAGTTGTTTTTTTTGATTTTAATACATTTTGAATAAGATTATTAGCAGACTGTCTTCCAAAATTTTTTATTTTTGATAATTTATTAATATCTAAAATAAAAAAATCTGAAATTTTTTGAATAATTTTAGACTGGATTAAAATTTCTATAGTTTTACTTCCTAAACCTCTAACATTTAACGCTTCTTTTGAAAAAAAATGAAAAATTGATTTTTTAAACTGTGTCGAACATTTTAATCCTCCTGTACAAGAAGAAATACTGTTCTCATTCAATTTTTTAATTTTTGAGTTACAATCTGGACATCTTTTAGGAAAAATTATTTTTTTATAGTTTTTTTCTCTATATTTAACTAAAACATCAGTTATTTTTGGAATTACATCTCCGGATCGACAAACTACGACTCGATCATTTAAATGTAAATTAAATTTTTTAATTTGATTTTCATTATATAGAGAAACATTCTTAATTAAAACATTTGATAAATAAATAGGCTTAATTTTTGCAACAGGAGTAATTACACCTGTTCTTCCCACTTTAAAGTCAACTCTTATTAATGTTGTACTCTTTTTTTCTGAAGGAAATTTAAAAGCTATTGCCCACTTCGGAAACTTTCTATTATTCCCCAATATATTTTGTAATTTTAATGAATTAACTTTTATTACAATTCCATCAATTTCAAAATCTAATAAATTTCTATTTTTATAAACATTATCATAAAATAAAAAAATATCCGAAACTTTAGAATGTAATTCTAAATTATTAATAGGCACTCCCCAAGTTTGAAATAATTTTAACTGTTCATAATGAGTACTATTTTTATTTTCCTCCTTATATTTTCCATATCCATAACATAAAAACATCAAATTTCTTTCTGTAACAACATCAGGATCGTGTTGTCTTAAAGAACCAGAAGCCGCATTTCTTGGATTAGAAAAAACTTTTTGATTATTTGATAACATTCTTTGATTTAAATTTAAAAAATCTTTCAAAGGAATAAATACTTCCCCTCTTATTTCTATTTCTTCAGGAATATTTTCACCTATCAATTGTTGAGGAATAGAGCTGATTCTTTTTACATTTTCCGTAACATCTTCTCCGTATATTCCATTTCCTCGAGTACTTGCCCATGTAAGAATTCCTTTTCTATACATAATATTTAATGCTAAACCATCTAATTTTAGTTCGCAACAAAAAAAAATTTTTTTATTTACAATATTTATATTATTTCTTATTTTTTTATCAAATAATAAATATTCTTTTTTATCATAAATATTATCTAATGAAAGCATAGGTACAATATGTTTAATAGGCTTATGATCTATTGATAAAGGACCGCCTATTTTTGTGCTAATACTATTTTTACTTTTCAAAAAATTATATTTTTTTTCTAAAAGATATAATTTTTTCATTAAATAATCATATTTTATATCAGATATAACTGATTCATTTAAAGTAAAATATTTATAGTTATAATAAGAAATTTTTTTTTTAATATAGAAATATCTTTTTTAATTTTTTTCATAAGACTCCATACTGAGTTAATCTAAACATTTAATATTAAAATTAATACAACAAATACGTTTGTTCTTTTTAATTAACATATTAATTGTAATTTTTATATCGTACACGGCTTGTGTTCTATTATTTTAATGTTAACATATTCTTTTAATTAAAAAGATATTTAAATACAAAATAAATTCTTAAAAAATTCAGCTCGATATTTTTATAAAAAAATATTAAACAAATTTAAAATATAAAAAAAATTAATATTTATTAAATTTTAATTTTTTTATTCAAAAAAAATAATTTATAAATAAAATAATTATTTTTTTAAAAAAAATAACCTTTCCCAAAGCTATTAATTAGATAAATAATTAAAAAGAATATTTTTTTAAAAAAAATTAAACTAAATTGTTTTTTATTTACATATTTATATTTAAAAATACATATTTTTAAAAATGTTAAAATTAAAAATAAGGAAAATCATGAGTAAAACATACAAAAATAATTTTTCAACTATTGGAAATACTCCTATTATTAAACTAAACAATATAGGAAATGGGAATATTTTTGTAAAAATAGAATCTCGTAATCCTGGTTTTAGTGTAAAATGTAGAGTTAGTCAAAATATAATTAAAAATGCGGAAAAAAGAGGAGAACTAACAGCAAACCAACATTTAATAGAAGCAACTAGTGGAAACATAGGAATTTCTTTAGCTTGTTTAGCAGCATCAAGAAATTATAAACTAACATTAACTATGCCTGAAACTATGTCGAAAGAAAGAATAAAGTTACTTAAAATGCTAGGTGTAAATCTAATTTTAACTGATGGAACCCAGGGTATGCGAGGAGCTATTAAAAAACTAAAAGAAATCATGTTCTTAAATCCCAAAAAATATTTTTATACCAGACAATTTGACAACCCTGCTAATCCAGAAATACATGAGAAAACTACAGGACCCGAAATTTGGGAAGACATGCAAGGAAAAATAGATATTTTTATCTCTGGTGTTGGAACAGGAGGTACTATTACAGGTGTCACCAAATATCTAAATAAAAAATTAGAAAAAAAAGTATTAAGTATAGCTGTAGAACCAAGAAATTCTCCTGTTATTACAAATTTAAAATACAAAAAAAAATTTCCTATTAGTATTCATAAAATTCAAGGCATCGGAGCAGGATTCATTCCTAAAAATTTAGACGTCAACTTAATTGATCAAGTTGTGTTAGTTACCGATGAAGAAGCAATAAGATTTGCTAAAAAATTAATGAAAAAAGAAGGTATTCTTGCAGGTATATCTTCAGGAGCAGCTATTGCTGCAGCTAATAAAATTAACCAAAATCCTTTATATAAAGAAAAAAAAATAGTAGTAATTCTCCCATCTTCTGGAGAAAGATATTTAAGTACTATTTTATTTCAATAAGTTTCTCTAAAAAATATTTTTTCAAATATTTTGTATCTTAAATAAAAATTAATTTTATAAAAGAGTATTAATAATACTATTAAGGAAACAATTATGTTTCAAAAAACAGTAGAAATACAATTATCTCATGGATTGCACATACGCCCAGCAGCTAAATTTGTTCAAGAAGCAAAAAAATTTAAATCCGTAATTACAGTAACAAAAAACAAAAAAACAGCAAATGCAAAAAGTTTATTTAAATTACAAACTTTAGGTATAGTTAAAGGTTCTAAGCTTAGCATATCCGCTGAAGGAGAAGATGAAAAAAAAGCTGTTGAATCCTTAGTAAAATTTATTACTGCATTAAAAGAATAAATTTTTACTTTTCTAAAATAAAATTTTAAAAATATTAAATTTTAATTTCTTAAAAATAACAACAGGCTATCATCATATTAAAGGAAATATTATGATTTCGGGTATCATAGCATCTCCAGGAATTGCTCTTGGTAAAGCATTATTGATAAAAGAAGAACCAATAATTATTAATCAAGAAAGAATTTCTTCCGAAAAATTCAGAGAAGAAATAGAAAAGTTTATTAAAGCAAGAAAAAAATCGATAGAACAGCTTAAAAAAATAAAATCAAAAACAGAGTTAACACTTGGAAAAGAAAAAGCATTAATATTCGAAGGACATATTATGTTACTTGAAGATGAAGAACTAGAACAAGAAATAATTTCTTATATTCAAGAAAAAAATATGTCAGCAGAATATTCTGCTCATATTGTTTTTAAAAAGCAATTAAATGAACTAGAAAATTTAAATGATGAATACTTAAAAAGTCGTGCTATTGATATTAAAGATATTAGTAACCGATTAATAAAAAACATTTTAAACTTTAATATTATCGATTTAGAAAATATCACTGAAAAAGTAATTTTAGTTGCTAAGGATTTAACGCCTTCAGAAACAACTCAAATTAACACAAAAAAAATACTAGGATTTATTACAGATTTAGGAGGAAAAACATCACATTCATCCATTATAGCCAGATCATTAGAATTACCAGCTATTGTTGGAACAACAAACATTACTAAAAAAGTTCAAAACAAAGACTATTTAATTTTAGATAGTATAAATAACCAAATTTTTGTTAATCCTACTCTGAAATTAATAGAAAAATTTAAAAAAAGAAAAAAAAATTTTTTATTAGAAAATAATAAATTATTAAAATTAAAAAAATACCCCGCTCTTACACTAGATAATTACAAAATAGAAATTGGTGCAAATATTAGCGGAATACGAGACATTAAAAATGCAAAAAAATACGGAGCAGAATGCATAGGATTATATAGAACAGAATTTTTATTTATGGAAAGAAACTCTCTTCCATCTGAAGAAGAACAATTTAATACTTATAAAACCGTAGCAAATTCGATGAAAGGAAAATTTGTTATTATTAGGACTATGGATATTGGAGGAGATAAAAATATTCCTTATATGAATCTTCCAAAAGAAGAAAATCCATTTTTAGGATGGAGAGCAATTCGAATATTAATTGATCGGAAAGATATTCTACACACCCAGCTAAGAGCATTACTGCGCGCTTCAGCGTTCGGAAAAATACGAATTATGTTTCCTATGATTATTTCAATAGAAGAAATTAGATTTCTCAAAGAAGAGTTAAAGTTTCTTAAAAAAAAATTAGCTCAAGAAAAATATACTTTTGATGAAAAAATAGAAATTGGAATTATGATAGAAACTCCTGCAGCTGCTATCATTTCTTCTCATTTAGCAAAAGAAGTTGATTTTTTTAGCATTGGTTCAAATGATTTAACTCAATATACCCTAGCTGTTGATAGAGGAAATGACTTAATATCTCATCTATATGACCCTATGAGTCCATCTGTTCTTAACTTAATCAAGAAAATTACCGATGCTTCTCATTCAGAAGGAAAATGGACAGGGATCTGTGGAGAACTAGCAGCTGATACAAATGCAACCATTTTACTAGTAGGTATGGGAATAAATGAATTTAGTATGAGTTCTATTTCAATACCTTATATAAAAAAAATTATTAGAGAAACTAGTTTTCAAAAATCTTCTGAAATTGCTGAATTAGCATTAAAACAATCCACATCAAAAGATATATCAAAAATAATAAAACAATTTAACTAAAAAATTTAAACTAATTCAAAAAAATATTTCATATAAAGGAGAAAAAATGAATTTTTTTTCTAAATTATTTAAGAGAAATCAAAAAAAAATTGACATTATTGCACCTATATCAGGAACAATTATAGATCTTGAAAAAGTGCCTGATGAAGTATTTTCTAAAAAAATAGTCGGAGATGGTATAGCCATTAATCCATCTGGAAATCAATTAGTTGCTCCATTTTCCGGAACTATTGGAAAAATATTTAAAACATTACACGCTTTTTCTATAAAATCAGATGATGATATAGAATTATTCGTACATTTTGGAATTGATACTGTACAACTTAAAGGAAAAGGTTTTAAAAATTTAATTAATAAAAAAAGAAAAGTACAAGTAGGAGAACCTATTATTAGTTTAGACTTACTATTTTTAAAAAAAAATGCTGTATCAACCATAACTCCAATAATTATTTCTAATATGGAAAAAATAAAAAAAATAAATAAATTTTCTGGAAAAGTTATTGAAGGAAAAACAAAAATTATGACTATATTAAAATAATTCTTTACAGTTTGAACGGAAACTTTTACCGTTTAAACTGCAAAGCTAAAGTTTCTAAAACATCTTTTTTAAAAAATTAATAATTTTAAAATTAAAAAATTTAATAATATTAAAATTCTAAAAGAATTATAATTATTAGAACAATTTTTCTAAAATATTTTACTAAGAATAGTAATAATTGTTAATCTTTTTTTTAAAATCAAAATTAAAAAAAAATATTGAACTGAATTAATAGTTTTTTCTATAAAAAAAAATAATTTTTTATTAGTAAAGAAAAAAAATAAATTTTATTTTCAAATAAAATTAACATAAAAACTATTTATTATCAAAATCTTTTAATATTTATTTTTATTAAATAAATTTTATTAACGAATAAATGCCTAATTTAAAAAAATATATCGACTAAATTAATTTATATTCATATTTTTTTAATTTAAATGTATTATTTAGTTCTTATTAAGGATTAATTACTAAATTTAATAAAAAAATCTCAATTTATTTTTTATGAAATATTTTAGCTATAATAATTAAATTTTTTATAATATTTTTTTTTACAGAGATAACTATCAAATTATTTTGATATAAATAAAAAATTATTTTTTCATAATTTTCTATTAAATTTTTTTTTAAATTACTTTTTCTAATAAAAATATTTTTTAAAATTTTTTTTCTTCCATTTTTTAATTTTACTAATTCTTAAAAGTTCTAATTCAATACTAATTTTAGAGCCTAAAACACCTTTTTTTATAATAGATTGTACAGAAACATTCAATGAAATATTAAATATTTTTTTTAAATATTTACTTAAAAAAATACAAAAATCTATGTTTGAACATTTATTAAAATTTGAAAAAAAAAATCCGTGTTTAATTAAAATAATTAATTGTTTTATTCTATTTGGTTTTCTCCAAACGTCCATTCGATTAAAAAAATCAATTATTTTTCTTTCTGTTTGTAAATGAAAATTTCTTAAAAATAAAAAAAATCCAGAAATTAATACTGAAAAATCTTGAATATATTTTGGAACTTTAAAACGTTCACACATTTTTTTTGTTAATATTGCTGAATTATAATCAAAATCTTTATAAGATGAAAAATCTTTAAAAAAAATAATATTATTAAGTAAAGAAAAAATAGAAGAAAAACGTATTGAAATATCATCTGTATTTTTAGATATTTTTGCTAAAATTATTAATAAATTAGAAAAATAATTTTTTAAATTAATATTAAAAAAAGAAAAATTGGAATTAATCGTTCTATCTATTTCTGGAAATATAACATATAGTGCTTCACATGCTTTTAATACTTTAAAAAAAATATGAGGATTTGCTGTATTTAACGCTTTTTTTGTTTCATTCCAAATTCGTTCTTTACTTAAATACATTAACTCTCTATTCTTTACCATCATTGACATAATTCGTATTGTATCTTTAGAAACAATAAAACCTAAATGCGCTAGACTAGCTGCAAATCTTGCAACTCTTAATATTCGTAAAGGATCCTCGCTAAAAGCGGAGGATACATGTTTTAACACCCTATTTTTTAAGTCTTTTACTCCATTAAAAGGATCAATTACTTTTCCATCTATATCCTGTGCTATTGCATTAATTGTTAAATCTCTTCTTTGTAAATCTTGCTCTAATGAAATATTTGGCGAAAATATCGTCTTAAATCCTGTATGACCTGCTCCATTTTTTTTTTCTACTCTTGCTAATGCATATTCTTCATTGCTTTTAGGATGTAAAAAAACTGGAAAATTTTTCCCAACTTGCTGATATTTTTTTTTTAGTAAAACTTCAGGAGTAGCTCCAACAACTACCCAATCTTTATCTTTTATATCTAAACCTAATAATTTATCTCTAACCGCACCACCTACTAAATATGTTTTCATAAAAAACCTATAAAATTGTAAATATTTTATTTAATAAATTATCTTAAAAAAATAACCAACAAAATTTACCATAAAAAATAAAAACTGTTTTTTTTAAATTTATATCTTTTAAAAAAATATTTTTTAATACTTAAAAAAATATATGATATAAAGAATAAATTATAAAATTTAAAAACTGTGGTACATTATGTCTGATATAATTTCTAATTTCAAAAAATCAAATATATTAATTATTGGAGACATTATTTTAGATCAATATTGGTATGTTACTGATCGAAAAAATACTTTTGAAAAATCAGCACCTATTATGAATATAAAAAATATAGAAAATAGAGCAGGTGGAGCTGCTAATGTTGCTAAAAATATTTCAAAAATAGGAGGGAATGCTCACTTAATAGGTATTATAGGTAGCGATGCAGAAGGAAAAATAATAAAAAACCTATTAAAAAGAATTAATCTTAAATACGATTTAATAGTTAGTTATAATAGGAAAACAATAAAAAAAATACGAATAATTTCTAAAAAAAATCAATTAATGAGATTAGATTTAGAAAAAAAATATTTTATTGAAAAAAAAGAAAAAATATTTGAATTAGTCAAAAAGATAATTAAAAATTATAATGTAATCATTATATCTGACTATAACAAAGGAACTTTAGTATGCACGCAAAAAATTATTAAAATTGCAAGAAAATTATCTATTCCTGTAATAATTGATCCAAAAAAAGAAAATATTTTAAAATATTTTGGTGCTACATTATTAACGCCTAATCTAGAAGAATTTCAAAGTATGGTAGGTACATGTAAAAATAAGTTAGATATTATTAATAAAGGAAAATCATTAATTTCTAAATTACAGTTATCTGCTCTACTAGTCACACAATCTGAACTTGGTATGACATTAATAGAAAATAAAAAAAATTCAATTCATTTTTCATCTCTATCAAAAAACGCAAATGATCCAACTGGAGCAGGAGATACCGTTATATCATTGATTAGTCTTGTATTATCATTAGGAAAATCTTTTAAAAAAGCTTGTTGGTACTCTAATATAGCAGCAGGAATAGTTGTCGAAAAAATAGGTACAGCAACTATTAGTAAAGAAGAAATGTTAGAAAAAATTAAATTCTTTCAGGACTATAAAATGATTTCTATTGTTAAATAAATTTTCTGAAAATATAAATTTATATAAAAAATCTAATATTATTAAACTTGATAATTTTTCTATAAAAATAAATAATAACTAAATATTTCTTAAAAAAAATATTTATTTTTTATTTAAATTACTACTAAAAAATAGTGATTTTTATATTAAAAAAAATTAAATTTTATTTAATTTTAAAAAAACAGGAAAATTTATGAAAAAAAAATTATTAAAAGAATTCGGAAATTCTAAAAATAGAGTATTAACGGCAATTCGAGAGCTAAAACATGGAAATGGAATAATTTTAATAGATAATGAAAATAGGGAAAATGAAGGAGATTTAGTATTTTCTAGTGAAATGATGACGATTAAACAAATGGCTTTTTCTATTAGATATGGGAGTGGAATTATTTGTTTATGTATTACAGAAAAAAAACGAAAAGAACTACTTTTACCTATGATGGTTGAAAATAATACTAGCACTTATGGAACTAGATTTACAGTATCTATTGAAGCGGCTAAAGGAGTTTCCACTGGAGTATCCGCTCAAGACAGAATTACTACTATCAAAACAGCAATATCAAACACAGCTAAACCAGAAGATTTAAATCGACCTGGACACGTTTTTCCTCTATGTGCAGATAAAAATGGCTTGTTCGCTAGAGAGGGGCATACGGAAGCTTCAATTGAATTAATCAAATTAGCAGGATTTAGTCCTACAGCTGTTTTATCGGAATTAACAAATAAAAATGGGTCTATGGCTCGTGTTCCTGATATTATTATTTTTTCTAAAAAAAATAACATGGCTGTTCTAACTATTAAAGACATAATTGATTATATAAAAAAGATATAAACATTTATACATTTACTAACAGTTATATCTATTTATTAACTATCTAAATTAACAATCACATTTTTATATTTTTATTTTAAGTTACTGAACCAAGTAACTTAATTTTTTTTAAATAAAAATTTAATATTTAAAATAAAAAAATATTAATTAAATACTAACTAAATCTGCAATCGACCATTTAGGATTGATTGAAATTTTTAAAGAAAAATCCTTATGTTTTTTATATCTTAATGACCCTGCATATGCGATCATAGCAGCGTTATCTGTACTAAATTTTTTTGAAGGAACATACAATGATCCTTGATAAATATTTATCATTTTCTTTGCTTCTTTTTTTAGTTTTATATTTGCACTAACACCTCCTGCTATTATTAATCTTTTGATACCTGTCATTTCTATAGCTCTTCTGCATTTAATTATTAACGTGTCGATTACTGCATCTTCGAATGCTCTAGCTATATCTGCCTTAGATTGATTATCCTTAGAAGAATAAGAATAAATGTTCGATGTAAAAGTTTTTAATCCAGAAAAACTAAAATTTAATCCTGGAACATTAGTCATAGGTCTAGGAAAAAAAAATTTTTTTGATCTTCCTTTTTTAGCTAATTCAGATATTCTTCTTCCGCCAGGATATCCTAAACCTAATAATTTAGAAACTTTATCAAAAGCTTCTCCAGCTGCATCGTCTAATGAATCTCCTAAAATAACATATTTTCCTACTTTATCACATCGAATAATTTGAGTATGGCCACCAGATACTAGCAAAGCTAAGGCAGGAAATTTTATTAAATCACTATTTAACATAGGAGATAATAAATGACCTTCCATATGATTAATAGATATCTTAGGGATTTTCCAAGCATAAGATAAAGATGCTGCTACAGTAGCTCCTACTAATAATGAACCTACTAATCCAGGACCTCCTGTATATGCAATGGCATTAACAAAATTATTTTTATTTATTTTTTTTAATACCGAGGAAATTAAAGGAATGATTTTTAAACTATGTTTACGAGCTGCTAATTCCGGAACTACACCTCCATATTTAGAATGAATTCTACTTTGAGAATATAATTTATTTACGATTAAACCTAAATTTGTATCGTATATTGCTATTCCGGTTTCGTCACATGATGTTTCTATTCCTAATATTTTCATAATTTATTTCCTATTTTTTATTTTAAAAAAAATGATTCTTTACAACCTTATACTCTATAAGGTAGGATTAAAAGCTATTAATTTAAAAATTATTTTTTTTATGATCAAATTATAAAAATAATTATATTATGAGGTTTGAATTATGCCAATAATAAAAGTTCGAGATAATGAACCGTTTGATATAGCTTTAAGAAGATTTAAACGATCCTGTGAAAAGGCTGGGATTTTAGCCGAAATTCGAAGAAGAGAATTTTATGAAAAGCCAACAACTGAAAGAAAAAGAGCTAAGTCTTCAGCAGTAAAAAGACTTTCTAAAAAATTATCTCGAGAAAATTTAAAAAAAATAAGAATGTATTAATTTTAAAAAAATACTAACAAAAAAATTAATATTTATATTTTTTATAAAAGACCGTTCATAACTGTACGGTCGAAATTATTTAATAAGTAAAAAAAAATAGTATATGAATACTAAAATTCCTCAACATTTTATTCAAGAATTAATTGTTCGAACAAATATAATAGAACTTATTGGTAGTCGAATAAAATTAAAAAAAAAAGGAGAGAATTATTATTCTCTTTGCCCATTTCACAATGAAAAAACTCCTTCTTTTTCTGTAAATATTAAAAAACAATTTTTTTATTGTTTTGGGTGTAAAGAAAATGGAAATGTTATTGATTTCTTAATGAACTATGAAAAATTAAGTTTTTTAGAAAGTATTAAAGAATTAACCAAAAAAAATGGATTAATACTACCAAATCAAAAAAAATATTTATTTTTAAATAAAATTGATACCAAACGAAAAAATATATATTCTTTAATGAATAAGATTTCTTTTTTATATCAAAAAAATATTTATTCAAAAAAATTCATACATATTTATAATTATATTTTAAAGCGGGGTATAAATAAAGAAAGTTTAAAAAAATTTTCTATTGGTTACGCAAGTAATAAAAAAAATTTTTTATCTGATCATTCTGAAATAAAAGAAGAAAACAAAAAATTTCTAGTAGATTCAGGTATGGTTATCGAGATTAAAAATAACATATATGATCGGTTCTATGGAAGAATTACATTTCCTATTAAAGATAAAAAAGGAAAAATCAATGGATTTGGAGGAAGAAATATTTCTAATACCCATCCTAAATATATTAATTCTCCAGAAACAGAAATTTTTTATAAAAAAAATAATCTATATGGAATAGATCAATTATATAAAAAAGATAATAATCCAAATCGTTTACTTATCGTAGAAGGTTATATGGATGTAATTATGTTATCTCAATTTAATATTAATTATTCTGTTTCTTTATTAGGAACTGCTATTTCTAACTTACAAATTTCTAACCTTTTTAAAATAACAAAAAATATTCTTTATTGTTTTGATGGGGATCATGCTGGAAAAGAAGCTACTTGGAAAGCTTTAATTCTAACTTTACCTTATTTAACAGATGAAAGAACTGTAAAATTTATTATTCTTCCCAAAAATGAAGATCCAGACTCAATTCTTAGAAAAGAAGGAGAAAAAAAATTTAGAGAAAGAATTCAGAATGCTTTTAGCTTATCAAAATTTTTATTTCAAAATTTATTAAATAAAAAAAAAATTATTTCCACAGAAGAAAAAATTAAATTTTGCATTCAATCAAAAAAACTAATTGATAAAATACCTGGACAAATTACAAAAATTTATTTAAGAAAAAAATTAGGAAAAATGATCGGAATTATAGAAGAATATGAATTAGAAAAAATTATTCCATTAATTTATAAATATAAAAAAAAGACAAAGACAATAAAAAAAAATACAATGCGAATACTAATTGCTTTATTAATACAAAATCCTAAAATAGCTAAAATAATTCCAGATTTATCTGAATTAAAATTAGTTAAATTCCCAGGAATATCTTTATTTTTAGATATTTTTTATAATTGTAAAAAAAAAGAAAATATAAATACAGGTCAATTATTAGAATTATATAGAAATTCTAAAAAAAATATTTTATCAAAATTAATTCAATGGGATCACATGATTATTCAAAAAGAAATAAAAAATGTATTTTTAGATACACTAATAAATTTGTTTGATATTATTTTAAGAAATAGACAAGAATCTTTAATTTCCAAAGATCGAATTAAAAATATAACTATATCTGAAAAAAAAGAATTATGGTTAATAAATAAAGAACTTTCTAAATAATTTTATTTTTTGATAAATAAAAAATTATAAAATTAAAATAATAAAATAAAGAATTTTTACAATTTGATTTAAATGGTATAATAAAAAATATATTATAGCAATTAGTTTTAACTTATTTATAATATTTATTTTTAAATAAAAATTATATTGAAAAACAAATTTAATTAACTGAAGTATGGATACAGTATTATGCAGCGAAATCCGCAGTTTCAGCTCAAGCTACTAATTACATATGGGAAAGAACAAGGCTACTTGACTTATTCTGAAATTCATGATCATTTACCAGATGATATTGTTGATTCAGATCAGATTCAAGATATCATTCAAATGATTAACGATATGGGAATACAAGTGGTGGAAAAAGCCCCAGATGCTGATGAACTTATGTTAAATGAAACACAAACAGATACTGATGAAGATGCTGTAGAAGCTGCGGCTCAAGTCTTATCTAACGTTGAATCAGAATTAGGTCGTACGACTGATCCTGTTCGCATGTATATGCGTGAAATGGGAACTGTTGAATTACTTACAAGAGAAGGTGAAATAGATATAGCTAAAAGAATCGAAGAAGGAATTAATCAGGTACAATCTTCTGTAGCCGAATATCCCGAAGCAATTACCTATTTATTAAAACAATATGAACGCGTAGAAAACAAAAAAATGAGATTGTCTGATTTAATTATAGGATTTGTAGATCCAAATATAGAAGAATATATTTCTTCTATTACTAATAGCACAGAAGAAGAATTAAAACAGCAAGAAAATAACCTAGATAAAGAAAATACAAATGAAGAAGATAACACTATAGATCCAGAAATAGCTCGAGAAAAATTTTTTGCTTTACGTAATCAATACTTAATAACTCATTATTCTATAAAATCAAAAAAAAGAAATCATAAAGATACTATTTCAGAAATAAATAATTTATCTGAAATATTTAAACAATTTAGATTAGCTCCAAAACAATTTGATTATTTAGTTAATAATATGAGAAATATGATGAATAAAGTACGTACTCAAGAACGTTTAATCATGAAATTATGTATTGAAAAATGTAAAATGCCTAAAAAAAAATTTATTAATCTTTTTGTCGGTCAAGAAACAAATATAAAATGGTTATACCAAGCAAAGAAAATGAAACAGCCGTGGTCAGAAAAACTATACAAAATAAAAGATAAAATTTTGTCTATATCAAATGTATTATTAAAAGTTGAAAAAGAAACAGGTTTAACTATAGAACAAGTAAAAGATATTAATAGAAGAATGTCCATTGGAGAAGCAAAAGCTAAGCGTGCTAAAAAAGAAATGGTAGAAGCTAATTTAAGATTAGTAATTTCAATTGCTAAAAAATATACTAATCGAGGATTACAATTCTTAGATTTAATCCAAGAAGGAAATATTGGATTAATGAAAGCAGTTGATAAATTTGAATATCGAAGAGGATATAAATTTTCAACATATGCAACATGGTGGATAAGACAAGCTATTACTCGTTCTATTGCGGACCAAGCTAGAACTATTAGAATTCCTGTTCATATGATAGAAACAATTAATAAACTTAATAGAATTTCTAGAAATATGTTGCAAGAAATGGGAAGAGAACCCACTCCTGAAGAATTATCAGAAAAAATGCTCATTCCAGAAGATAAAATAAGAAAAGTACTAAAAATAGCCAAGGAACCAATTTCCATGGAAACTCCTATAGGAGATGATGATGATTCCCATTTAGGAGATTTTATTGAAGATACTACATTAGAACTTCCCTTAGAATCTGCTACCTCTGAAAGTCTTCGTTCTGTTACACACGATATTTTAGCAGGACTTACTCCTAGAGAAGCAAAAGTATTAAGAATGCGATTTGGAATTGATATGAATACTGATCATACTTTAGAAGAAGTAGGGAAACAATTTGATGTTACAAGAGAAAGAATTCGACAAATAGAAGCTAAAGCTTTACGAAAATTAAGACATCCTAGTCGATCTGAAGTACTTAAAAGTTTTTTAGATGATTAATACTAATTAAAGTTAGTAAATAATTTAAATTAATTTAATTTAAATAAATTGTTTAAAAAAAAATAGTGTATTTATTAGACTTAGTTATCTAATTTTAAAGCAATTAATTTTAAAAAAAGTTTAATAAATACGCTGAAAAATTAACTGAATAGTTTATTTTATATGTCTAAACTATTTTTCCGGGAATGCCAACAACCGTAGTATTTGCAGGTATAGAAGATAAAACCACAGCATTAGCGCCTATTTTTGTATTAGATCCTATTTTTATATTTCCTAAAATTTTAGCTCCTGCTCCTATCATCACCCCACTTTGAACTTTCGGATGCCGATCTCCTTTTGCTGATCCTATACTTCCTAAAGTTACTGAATGTAAAATCTGAACATTATTTCCAACTCTAGCTGTTTCTCCTATCACAATTCCAGTAGCATGATCTAAAATAACACCAGCACCAATTTTTGCAGCAGGATGTATATCGACTGAAAAAACCGTAGAAACTTGATTTTGAATATAAGTTGCTAATAATTTTTGAGAAGAATTCCAGAAAAAATGAGATATTCTATATAATTGTAAAGCGTGAAATCCTTTAAAATATAGAAGAGGAATAGATAAAGAATCTACTACTGGATCAGTCAAATATGTCTCTTGAAGATCTCTAATGGCATTTTCTAAAATTGAAAAATCAGAATTGTAAACAGTATTAATAATATTTAAAATTTTTTTATTTGAAAAAAAAGAATTATTTATTTTATTAGATAAAATAGTTGATAATGCCATTTGAAATGAATTATGTTTTAATAAATAAAAATAATAAAAATCATGTAAGATAGGTTCTTTTTTAATAGCTTTAACTCCTTCATATTTTATTTTTTCCCAAATTTTATTTACTTCTTTACACAAAATATTTTTTCTCCGTAATCGAGTATATGTACAAAATTATTTTTTTTTAATATATAAAAATCTACTTATGATTCTATTAAATAAATATTTAAATTATATAATTTAAATATTTATTTTTTTATTAAAAAATATTTTTAAAAATACATTAAAAGATTATTTTAAAAATATTACTTATTTAATATTTTTTTTTCTAAAGCTATTTTTTTAGATACCTGCGAAAAAGATACCCCACCTAAAGAATTTCTTTTTTTCAATGAAGAATCTAAATTTATATTTTTATAAATATCTTGTTCAATTAACTTGCTATATTTTTTAAATTCTGTTAATTCAATTTGTTCTAAAGATAAATTTAATTTACTAGCGTACAAAATTATCTTACCTGTAAGATGATGAGCATCTCTAAAAGGAATTCCTTTTTTAACAAGATAATCAGCTAATTCAGTAGCATTAGTATAACCTTTTTTAGCTGATTTTTTACAATTTTTAAGATTCAAAGTAATATTTTTTAAAATTAAAACAGAAATTTTTAAACAATTAATCCATATGTCCATCGCTTCAAATAAACTTTTTTTATCTTCTTGCATATCTTTATTATAAGATAATGGTAAACCTTTTAATAATATCATATTACTAAGTAAATTTCCGCAAACTTTTCCACATTTAGCTCTAATTAATTCCAAAGCATCCGGATTTTTCTTTTGTGGCATTAAAGAAGAACCTGAAGTTATAGAATCGGAAAGTTCTATAAAATTAACTTCCCCGGAATTAAAAAAAATCAAATCTTCAGAAAATCTAGAAAGATGAATCATACTAATTGAAGCAACAGATAATAATTCTATGACATAATCTCTATCTGAAACACTATCTAAAGCATTTTTAGTAGCTGTTCTAAATCCTAATTGATCAGATAATTCCTCTCTATTTATGTTCCATGCTGTTCCTGCTAAAGCTCCTGAACCTAAGGGACATTCATCTAATCGATATAAAGCATCTTTTAGTCTTGATTCATCTCGTTTAAACATTTCTAAATATGCAAGACACCAATAAGCGAATGTTATAGGTTGAGCACTTTGTAAATGTGTATAACCTGGCATAATAGATCGTTGATTTTTTTCAGCTAAATCAACTAAATTTTTTTTAAAATCGTATATATTATTTAAGATTTTTTGGACTTTATATTTACACCATAATTTTAAATCCGTAGTAACTTGATCATTTCTACTTCTTCCTGTATGTAATTTCTTTCCTAATAAACCTAACGAAGAAATTAATTTTTTTTCAATCCAACTATGAATATCTTCTTCTTGACTTTCTAATATAATTTTTGAATTTATTTCCACTTCTTTTAAAATAGTATTTAATACTATTTCAATTTTTTTTTGTTCTTCTACTGTTAAAACATCGATTTTTTTTAAGGCTTTAGACCACTGAATTGACAAAAAAATATCTTGTTTAACTAATTTATAATCAACATCTAGTGATCTATTAAATGTTTTAAAAAACCCATTCGGTTCTTCAGTAAATCTTCCACCCCAAAGAGACATAATATTACCTTGTTCAATAAAAAAATTAAAAGTTTTTTAAAATATTCTATTTTTTAGTTAAACCATTTTAATCTAAAGATTTTTTATTTAAAAAAGTCTTATTTGTTGCTTTTATTTTTGAAGATAAGGAAAATAAATTTATAAATCCTTTTGCATCTGACTGATCGTATACTTCTTCTTTTCCAAATGTTGCATATTCTTGAGAATACAAGGAATTAATTGACCTTTTTTGTATTACTCTTGCTGTTCCTTTATATAACTCCAATACTACTTCTCCTGTTATATCTTTTGATAAAATATTTCCTGCTGCTTCTAAAGATTCTCTAATTGGAGTGAACCATCGACCCTCATATACCACAGAAGCCATTTCTAAAGAAAGTTTTTGCTTCCATTTAAAAGCATTGCTATCTAATACTAACTCTTCAATTGCCCTAACAGCTTGCATCATTAAAGTACCGCCTGGAGTTTCATAACAACCTCTCGATTTTATTCCCACTAATCGATTCTCAACCATATCTACTCGACCAATACCATGGCGAACTGCTATTTTATTTAATAAATTTAAACATTCCAATGGCGTTAAATTAAGATGATTAACTGATATTATGTTTCCTTCTTTTATTTTAACAAAAACTTTTTCAGGAATTTCTGGAGCTAATTTAGGACTAGTAGTCCAAATCCAACAATCTTCTTTAACCGCATTCCATGGACATTCTAAATCACCGCCTTCTGTAGAAATATGCCATATATTTTCATCCCGACTATAAATTTTCTTAATAGTTGCAGTAATAGGAATATTTCTTTCTTTTAAGTATACTAATAACTCTTCTCGAGATCTAAATTTCCATTCTCTCCAAGGAGCTATTACCTTTAAATAAGGAGCTAAAGCTGCATAAGCCATTTCAAATCTTACTTGATCATTACCCTTTCCTGTTGCTCCATGACACACAGCAAATGCTTTTAACTTAATTGCTAAATCAATTTGAGCTTTAGCTATAATAGGACGTGCCATAGCTGTTCCTAATAAATAATTCCATTCATACAAAGCTCCTATTCTTACTATTGGATAAATATACTGCTCTACGAATTCTTTTTTTAAGTCACATACATAACAATGAGTTGCTCCTGAAAGTATTGCTTTTTTTTCTATACCTATCAAATCCTTTGAAGATTGTCCTACATCTGCTACAAAAGCTATTACTTCATATCCATAATTTTCTATTATCCATGGAATAATCGCTGAAGTATCTACCCCACCCGAATATGCTAAAACAACTTTTTTAACTTTTTTTGTTTTCATAATTTTAATACCTTAATTATTAACATGGTAATACTTGAGTACCTATTGATTTTCCTTGAAACAATAACTGTAATTCCTCTTCATTTTGCCAACTTGCAATATCTACTACTTTATTTAAAGTTTTTGCCGCTTCTAAAGCAGCGTTAACTTTAACGATCATTCCATTAGTAATAATTCCTCTATTAATCAATTTATTAGCTAAACTAGCATTGATTTTAGAAATTGGTTTTCCTTTACCATCTAAAATCGAACTAACATCAGAAAGTAATATTAAATCCGCATCTAAAACTAAAGATATTGCTGTAGCAGCAATGTCAGAATTAATATTCATTAAAACTCCTTCTTCAGTAATACCTACGGAACTGATAACGGGAGTAATTCCTTGAGATAACATAAGTTTTAAAAAATTAGAAGATCGAGGTTTAGCTGTACCAACGTATCCGAGAGAAGAATTTAATTGAGTTACAGATGTGCTATTTCCATCTGTTAAACATAAACCTACAGCATCAATATTATACTTTTTAGCCCAAGCTAATAACATTTTATTAACTGTACCACTCAATACACCAACTATGATTTTAATATGTTCAATCGGGGTAATTCTTAATCCTTTTTTCTTTTTTATTGGAAGAGATAGTCTTCTCATTAAATTATCTATACTTCCCCCTCCTCCATGTACGATTATTATTTTTCTATCGTATAAATTTCGATATGATACAAAAATTTTAAATAAACGTTTCATAGCAGCATCGCTATCTAAAAGCAATCCGCCTAACTTTATTACTAAAGGATTTTTACTCATTTTTAATAACTCAACATTTTATTTAAAAATAAAAAAAGATTTTAAAAACCCCTAAAAAAATTAAATATTTTAAAAAATATTTAATCTTTAATATTGTTAATATTAGTGATTTTTTAATTTATTAAAGATAGAAGAAATAATTACAGCTATAAGTCATAATTTTTATATTTAGTCGATTTAAATTTTTCTAAAAAATGGATTAAATTAATTTTTAAATTTTCAATTAAAATAAATCGATTAAAATAAGACTCTAGTATTATAATAAATAAGTTTTTCTATATTATTTTTTTTAGAAAAAATATTGTTAATATCAATTAATTTTTTTTTAAATAGTAATATTTTTACTAAAAATTTTTTTTTAAATACTAAAATAATCAGTATTAGAGAGTATTTAAATAAAAATTTACATAGTATTTAATTATCTTTTTACTAAAAACTAATAAAAAATTATTCTTTTAATTAGCAATTAAATAGATTCTTAAATATCTTGTATTTATTTTAATTTATACCGGATTAAAAACCAGTATTAATTTTTTTAAATGATATTTGATTTACTATACAACAAATTAAATAAACGATTTCTAATCGATTTAAAGTATAAAAATGAAAATGTCTTACTCCTTCTTTAAATAATGTATAAACCATTTCTAACATTATATTTGAACCTATAATTTTACAAATGTCTATATCATTTTTAAAATTTTCAAAAGTATTTTGTATTCCTTTAGGAATAGATACTTTTCCTAATTTAGCGAAACGAAGCAATTGATCAAAATTATATATGGGTAATATTCCTGGAACTATATCTTTTTTAATTCCTATAGAAAAACATTTATCTCGAAAATGTAAATAATGATCTATTTTAAAAAAAAATTGAGTAATAGCTCTATTAGCTCCAGCATCTAACTTATTTTTCAAATTTAAAATATCCGAATGAGCACTTTTAGCTTTTGGATGAACTTCAGGATAAGCAGCTACTGAAATATCAAAATTTGCTACTTCTTTTAACAAACATACTAGATCGAAAGCTTCCATTTTAGATTTACTACTGCCTTCTAATTCGTCCCCTCTTAATGCTACAATTTGAGAAATACCATTTTCCCAATATTTTTGAGCAATTTTTTTTAATTCAACTTTGGTAAAATCAGAACACGTAAGATGAGGTGCAGAATTAATATTAGTAACTTTTTTTATTTTTTTTACTAAAGAATATGTTAAATTTTCATTTCCACTGTTTGCACCATGTGTAACTGAAAAAAAAATCGGATTAAATAATTTTAATTTTTGAATAGTATTCCATAATTTTTTTTCTGAAAAATTATCTTTAGAAGGAAATAATTCGAATGAAATTCGAATATCTTCACCTATTTTAGAAAATTTTTCAAAAAAGAAATCTTTTTTATACAAATTTGAAGTATTCATGATAGTTTCTCAAAAAATTTTACTTATACGTATACAAAATATTGTACACTTAATTATTAAAAATTTATATTTTATTAAATAAATATTCTCTTTTTATTTTTTACAAAAAAAATTTTATATAAAAAATTAAAAGAATAAACAAAAATATATCCAAAAAAAAAGTAGCTTTATTACTTATATTTATAAATTAATATTTTTTTTAAAAAAATTATTAAAATTAAAAAAAAGTTGTTTTATAAAAATTTTTCTTATAATTATTTTTTAAAAATAAAAAATATATCTTTTATTTTTTTGTCAAAAAAATTATTAATAAATTTAATTTTTTTATTGCATAAGAACAGTTCTATACGTATTATAGTAAGTATTAGCCGGCTTAGCTCAGAAGGTAGAGCGACTGACTTGTAATCAGTAGGTCACCAGTTCGATTCCGGTAGCCGGCATTAACTATTATATTAGGTGGGATTCCCGAGTGGTTAAAGGGAGCAGACTGTAAATCTGCCGTCATCGACTTCGAAGGTTCGAATCCTTCTCCCACCAAAAAAAATATATTAAATAGTATTTATTTTTTTAAATTATATAAATATTAAACTTTTAAAGGCGGACATGGTATAAAGGTTATTACCTCAGCCTTCCAAGCTGAAGATTCGGGTTCGATTCCCGATGTCCGCTCCAAAAAAAGCTGGTATGGCTCAGTTGGTAGAGCGCACCCTTGGTAAGGGTGAGGTCCCCAGTTCAATCCTGGGTATCAGCAAAAGCAAAACTATTTTAAAAAAAATATATAAATTCAAAAAAAATATTTCTGATTTTCATTTCTTATATGTCCTAAAAAAAATACTGTTAGAAAACATACCTTTTGAATTATAATTAAACCTTATAGAAAAAATATTTTTTTATAAAATATTTAAAAAAAAATAAATAAAAGAATTTTAAATTCTATCAAAAATAAAAAATTACATTCAAATTAATTTTTTATAAATTTAATTTAAATTAAATTATTTTAATATTTTAAAAAACTTTTTTGAGATGTTTTATGAAACATACTAACTGTTCTAAAAAAAAAATTGTTACGGAATATGTAAAATGCTTTACAATATTAATCTCATTATTTCTACTAATTTTAAATAATTTTTTTCTAAAAAAAACATATATATTTAAATATATAACAAACTTTTTTCTTTTATTAATAATAACAATTATATTGGTTCAATTTACAAGAAAAGGAAAAAAATTACTTTCTTTAATAAAAGAAGCTTTTATAGAAATAAAAAAAGTTGTTTATCCAACAAAAAGAGAAACTCTCTATACCACTATTGTTATAATACTAGTAACTTTTTTGACATCAATTATAGTATGGGGGTTAGATAATATCTTATTTTATATTATTTCAATAATTACAAAAATGAGAATATAAAATGGATAAAAAGAAAAATAAAAAATGGTATGTGTTACAAACATTTTCAGGATTAGAATCCAAAGTCGTAAATTCCATTAAGGAACATATTGAATTAAAAAAAATGAATAATTTATTTGATGAAATTATGGTTCCTTCAGAAGAAGTTGTTGAAATAAAAAAAGGGAAAAGAAAAAAAAGTGAATATAAATTTTTCCCTGGATATATACTTATACATATGCAAATGACCAGTTTAAGCTGGCATTTAATAAAAAATGTTCCTAAAGTTATGGGATTTGTAGGAGGTACTTCTGAAAAACCTTCTCCTATTAGTGATAAAGAAGTAAAAATTATAATTGATAAAGTTAAGAAAGTTGAAAACAAACCAAGACCTAAAACTATTTTTGATCCTGGAGAAATAGTTAGAGTTAAAAATGGGCCATTTTCAGATTTTAATGGAGTTGTAGAAACAGTAGATTATGAAAAAAATAGATTAAAAGTATCGGTATCAATTTTTGGAAGAGCAACACCAGTAGAGCTAGATTTTTCACAAGTTGAAAAAAATTAATCTCAATAGATTATTATAGTTATGCTTAATAAAATATTGATATTTTATTAACTAGAGAAAATTAAAAATGGCAAAAAAAATACAATCATACATAAAATTACAAGTATCTGCAGGAATGGCAACACCAAGTCCTCCCATTGGACCTGCATTAGGTCAAAAAGGAGTAAATATTATGGAGTTTTGTAAATTATTTAATGAGAAAACTGCTAATATAGAAAAAGGAATGCCAATACCTGTAATTGTAACAGTATATTCAGATCGATCTTTTACTTTCATTACTAAAACACCACCCGCTTCTGTCTTATTAAAAAAATTTTCTGGAATTAAATCAGGGTCAGGAAAAGCAAAAACTGAAACAGTAGGAAATATTAGTAGACTACAAATAAAAGAAATTGCGAAGATTAAAGAAATCGATATGACTGGTTCTAATATTGATAAGATAAGTAAATCAATTGAAGGTACAGCAAAATCAATGGGTCTAGTAATTACGGAGTAAGTAATACATGTTTATTAGCAAAAGAATGAAAAAAATTAAGGAAAAAATTAATAAAAAAGATATTCTTAAAGCAGATCTAGCTATTAAAAAATTAAAAAAATTATCAACAGTTAAATTTTTAGAAACTATAGATGTAGCTGTTAATTTAAATATAAATCCTAAAAAATCAGATCAAAATGTGCGAGGATCTACTATTTTACCAAATGGTATTGGAAAGTTAATTAAAGTAGCTGTATTCGCTCAAGGAGTTCATATTGAACAAGCAAAGTTAGCCGGAGCAGATTTTTTTGGTTTAGACGATTTAATTGAAAGAATAAAACTAGAAGGGGTAAACTTTGATATTGCAATTGCTTCCCCTGAAAGTATGGATAAATTAACTTCGATAGGATCGATTTTAGGCCCTAAAGGACTAATGCCTAATCCGAAATCAGGTACTATTACCGAAGATATATTTAATGCAGTAAAAAATGCTAAAAAAGGTCAAATACGATTTCGAAATGATAAAAATGGAATTATACATACCGCTATTGGAAAAGTAAATTTTTCTACAAATAATATAAAAGAAAATTTATTTAAATTTTTAGAATCATTAAAAAAATTAAAACCAAAGCAATCTAAAGGAACATTTTTTAAAAAAATCACTTTATCGAGTTCTATGGGCGGAAGTATAATGATAGATCTATCTAGCTTAAAAACTATAATTGATTAATATTAATTATTCTAATTAATACAATTAAATAACATTTTTATAATTTTTACATATAAAAAATATATAATTTTAATTAAATTAAAATGATTATTTTTAATAATTAAAATTATTTTTTATATTTTTATATAAACAAAATAAATTTTTTTTATTTATTATAAATTATACTAAAAACATAAGTATTAAAGTATAACATATTCGTTATCTTTTTAATTTAAAAAAACTCTAAATTAAATTATTTTTTGTATTAAAAATCTAGGAGTATAAAATAAATGGGATTAAACCTTCAGAAAAAAAAAACAATTGTTGCGAATATGCATAAAACTGCAAATTTAGCATTATCAGCAATAATTGCAGATTCTAGGGGAATAATTGCAAATAAAATTAATTATCTTAGAAAAAAATCAAGAAAAAATGGAATTATTTTTAATGTAGTTCGAAATAATTTATTAAAATTAGCATTTAAAGGAACCCAATTTGAATGTTTAAAAAAAAAATTATCAGGACCTATATTAATTGCTTTTTCTATGGAACATCCAGGAAGTGCTGCTAGAATTTTTAAAAAATTTTCAATGGAAAATAAAAATTTTCAAATTATTGGAGCTGCTTTAAAATCTAAATCATTATCTTCTTCAAAAATTGATCAACTCGCAGCTATGCCAACATACAAAGAAAGTATAATTTATATAATTAAAATTATGCAAGAAATAACTCTAGGTAAACTTCTTAGAACTTTGATCGCTATAAAAGACAAGTAATTTCTTTTAAAATTAATTACTTTGTAAATAAATTCAGCTAATTTTGAATATTATATAAACAGTGTCTAAATTTATTTCAGGAAAAAAACTTTCATGCCTATTACAAAAGAACAAATTATAGAAGCTATCGCTGATATGTCAGTTACTAATGTAATTGATCTTATTTCTGATATGGAAAAAAAATTTAATGTCTCTGCCGCTTCTCAAAATAACTCTGGAAATAATCAAAATACATCTAATACGGAAGAAAAAACAGAATTTAATGTTTTTTTAAAATCTATAGGAAAAAATAAAATTGCAGTTATTAAGGCTGCGCGTAGTGCTACTGGATTAGGTTTAAAAGAAGCAAAAGATCTTGTAGAATCTGCTCCTGTTGTAATTAAAGAAAATCTTAACAAAAATGATTCTTTATCTTTAAAAAAAGTTTTAGAAGATGCTGGTGCTGAAATTGAAATCAAATAAATATAAATCTTATTTTATAGTATATAAGAATACTTTTAATAAAAATTAAATCAATATTGTTAGCTGGTGAGATAATAATCACCAGCTTTTTAAAATATATTGATATTATTTATATAAAAATTCTTTCTTATAAAAATGTTATTCACCATATATATAAAATATAACAAGAAAAAAACAATAACTTTTCTCAATAAGAAAAAGCTTGACCTTTAGTTAGTTGAGGAACTCCATGGTTTACTCTTATACCGAAAAAAAAAGAATTCGAAAAGATTTTGGAAAACGTCCAAAAGTGTTAGAAATACCTTATCTTCTTTCTATACAAATAAACTCTTTTAAGAAATTTATTAAAAAAGATAAAAAGGGAATTTATGGACTAGAAGCAGCATTTCGGTCAGTTTTTCCAATCAAAGGTTATAATGGAAATGCTGAACTTCAATACGTGGGATATCGTTTAGGAAAAATTGTTTTTGATGTAAAAGAATGTCATATTCGAGGTACAACATATTCCGCTCCTCTACGAGTTAAATTACGATTAATAATCTATGAAAAAGATACTTTTAAATCGATTATAAAAGATATAAAAGAACAAGAAGTATATATGGGAGAAATTCCTTTAATGACAGATAATGGAACATTTATTATTAATGGAACAGAAAGAGTTATAGTTTCTCAACTGCATCGAAGCCCTGGAGTATTTTTCGATAGTGATAAAGGAAAAACTCATTCTTCTGGAAAAGTATTATATAACGCAAGAATTATTCCTTATAGAGGTTCTTGGTTAGATTTTGAATTTGATCCTAAAGATCATTTATTTGTTCGAATCGATAGAAGAAGAAAATTACCCGTAACAATTATATTAAAAGCTTTAAACTATACTTCTGAAGATATATTAAATATTTTTTTTAAAACTAATATATATCTTATCAAAGATAAAAAAATTGAAATGCAATTAATACCTGAAAGATTAAGAGGAGAAACAGCTTCATTTAATATAACCTGCAATAATAATATATTATATGTAGAAAAAGGAAGAAGAGTAACTGCTAATCATATAAAAAGATTAATTGATAATAAAGTTGAAAGTTTACAAGTTCCTGCTGAATATATCATAGGAAAAATTTTATCAAAAAATTATTTCAATGTTTCCACTGGTGAAATTATAGCTTTAGCTAACACAGAACTTACTTTTGAGATATTTGAAAAAATAAAACTTGCAGGTTTTAAAAAAATTGAAACATTATTTACTAATGATTTAGATCATGGTCCTTACATTTCGGAAACTTTAAAAATTGACTCTACAGTTGATAAAAATAGTGCTTTAATAGAAATTTATAGAATGATGCGTCCAGGAGAACCTCCTACAAAAGAAGCAGCAGAAACTTTATTTTCAAACTTATTTTTTTCGGAAGATAGATATGACTTATCTTCTGTTGGAAGAATGAAATTTAATTGCTCCTTATATAGAAAAGAGATATTTGGACCTAATACATTAAAAAAATCAGATATTGTAGATGTTATTAAAAAATTAATTAACATCCGAAATGGAAGAGGAGAAGTGGATGATATAGATCATTTGGGAAATAGAAGAATTCGATCTATTGGAGAAATGGCAGAAAATCAATTTAGAATAGGATTAGTTAGAGTAGAAAGAGCAGTAAAAGATAGATTGTCGCTTGGAGATTTAGAAACTTTGATGCCGCAAGATATTATCAATGCTAAACCAATTTCGGCTGCTGTAAAAGAATTCTTTGGATCAAGTCAATTATCTCAATTTATGGACCAAAACAATCCTTTATCAGAAATTACACACAAAAGAAGAATTTCTGCACTCGGAGTAGGAGGTTTAACTAGAGAAAGAGCTGGATTTGAAGTTAGAGATGTTCATCCTACTCATTATGGAAGAGTTTGTCCTATAGAAACTCCTGAAGGCCCTAATATCGGTTTAATTAACTCTTTATCTGTATATGCTCATGCTAATGAATACGGATTTTTAGAAACACCTTATCGGAAAGTTAAAAACTCTACTGTAACTAATAAAATTCAATATCTATCGGCTATTGAAGAAGGAGATTTTATTATTGCGCAGGCTAATACAAATTTAGATAAAAACGGAAATTTTTTAGAAGAATTAGTTACATGTAGAAATAAAGGAGAATCCGGTTTATTTCATAGAAATAAAGTAGACTATATGGACGTTTCTACTCAACAAATTGTTTCTGTTGGAGCATCTCTTATTCCTTTTTTAGAACACGATGATGCTAATAGAGCTCTCATGGGAGCTAACATGCAAAGACAAGCTATTCCAACATTAAAATCAGATAAACCTTTAGTAGGAACTGGGATGGAAAGAGCTGTTGCTGTAGATTCTGGAGTTACTATCGTTGCAAAAAGAGGTGGGTTAGTCGAATATGTAGATGCATCTAGAATAGTTATCAAAGTAAATGAATCGGAAACAGTCTCAGATGAAGCTGGTATAGATATATATAATCTAACTAAATACACTCGATCAAACCAAAACACTTGTATTAATCAAATACCATGTGTTCAGCCTAATGAAATTGTGAAAAAAAAAGATGTGTTAGCTGATGGTCCATCTACAGATCTTGGAGAATTAGCGTTAGGCCAAAATATGCGAGTAGCTTTTATGCCTTGGAACGGATATAATTTCGAAGACTCCATTTTAATATCAGAAAAAGTAGTTCAAGAAGATCGATTTACTACTATTCATATTCAAGAACTTTCTTGTATATCTAGAGATACTAAATTAGGAATAGAAGAAATTACTTCAGATATACCTAATGTTGGAGAATCTGCATTATCTAAATTAGACGAATCTGGAATAGTATATATTGGAGCAGAAGTAACAGATGGAGATATTTTAGTTGGAAAAGTTACACCTAAAGGGGAAACTCAACTTACACCAGAAGAAAAACTATTACGCGCTATTTTTGGAGAAAAAGCATCTGATGTAAAAGACTCTTCTTTAAGAGTTCCCAATGGAATTTCAGGAACAATTATAGATGTTCAAATTTTTACTAGAGATGGAATTAAAAAAGATAAAAGAACATTAGAAATTGAAGAAATGCATTTAAAAAATGTTAAAAAAGACTTAACTGAAGAATTTAAAATTTTTGAATTTGGATTATTTAATAGAATTAAAAATTTATTAATATCCTCTGGATTTTCAAAAGAAAGTATTAATAAATTATCCCATGAAGAATTATTAAATTTTTCTATAAAGGAAAAAAAAGAACAACTAACAAAATTATTTGATCAATATTATGAATTAAAAAGAAAATTTGAAAAAAAAATAGAAGAAAAAAGAAAAAAAATAACTCAAGGAGATGATTTAGCTCCAGGAATTTTAAAAATAGTAAAAGTATATTTAGCTGTTAAAAGACAGATACAACCTGGGGATAAAATGGCAGGAAGGCATGGAAATAAAGGTGTGATTTCAAAAATTAATCCTATAGAAGATATGCCTTATGATAAAAATGGAATTCCAGTGGATATTGTTTTAAATCCATTAGGAGTGCCTTCTAGAATGAATATAGGTCAAATTTTAGAAACCCACTTAGGAATGGCCGCTAAGGGAATAGGTGAAAAAATTAATTCTTTACTAAAAAAGAAAAAAAAAGTAGAAAAGATAAAAATTTTTTTACAAAAAGTATTTGATTTAGGAGATAATGTTAGACAAAAAGTAAATTTAGACTTATTTACAGATGAAGAAATATTTTCTTTAGCAAAAAATTTAAAAGAAGGTATGCCAATTGCTACTCCAGTATTTGATGGAGCTACTGAAACTGAAATAAAAGCATTACTATTATTAGCTGATTTACCTGCTTCAGGCCAAATTAATTTATTTGATGGAAGAACAGGAGAAAAATTTGAAAGACCGGTAACAGTCGGATATATGTATATGCTTAAATTAAATCATTTAGTTGATGATAAAATGCATGCGCGATCTACAGGATCTTATAGTTTAATTACACAACAACCATTAGGTGGAAAGGCTCAATTTGGTGGGCAACGTTTTGGAGAAATGGAAGTATGGGCGCTAGAAGCTTATGGAGCTTCTTATACTTTACAGGAAATGTTAACCGTAAAATCTGATGATGTTAATGGAAGAACTAAAATGTATAAGAATATAGTTGATGGCAATCATCAAATGGAACCTGGAATGCCGGAATCTTTTAATGTACTGTTAAAAGAGATTAGATCATTAGGAATTAATATAGAATTAGAAGAAAAATAAAATATATTAATTGCTAACACTGCAACTCTTTACCTCAACGGGAATCAATCCGTGAAAGATTTATTAAAATTTTTAAAATCACAAACTAAAACAGAAGAATTTGATGCAATAAAAATTGCTTTAGCAGCACCTGATATGATTCGTTCTTGGTCTTTTGGAGAAGTAAAAAAACCAGAAACAATAAATTATAGAACCTTTAAACCAGAAAGAGATGGTTTATTTTGTGCTAGAATATTTGGTCCTGTTAAAGATTACGAATGTCTATGTGGAAAATATAAACGATTAAAACACAGAGGTGTTATTTGTGAAAAATGTGGAGTAGAAGTTACTCAAAGTAAAGTTCGCAGAGATAGAATGGGACATATTGAATTGTCTTCTCCAACAGCTCACATTTGGTTTTTAAAATCTCTTCCTTCTAGAATTGGTCTTTTATTAGATATGCCACTAAGAGATATAGAAAGAGTTTTATACTTTGAGTCTTATGTTGTAATTGATAGTGGAATGACTAATCTCGAAAAAAAACAAATTTTAACAGAAGAGCAATATCTAGATGCTATAGAAGAATTTGGAGATGAGTTTAATGCAAAAATGGGAGCTGAAGCTATACAAGAACTTTTAATTCATATGAATTTAAAGGAAGAATGCGAAAATTTAAGACAGGAACTGCAAGATACAAATTCGGAAACCAAAAGAAAAAAAATTACAAAAAGAATTAAGTTAATAGAATCATTCATTCTATCTAACAATAAACCAGAATGGATGATTTTAACTGTTCTTCCTGTACTACCTCCTGATCTCCGCCCACTCGTTCCTTTAGATGGTGGAAGATTTGCTACTTCTGACTTAAATGATTTGTATCGTCGTGTAATTAATAGAAATAATCGATTAAAACGTCTATTAGAACTATCAGCTCCCGATATAATTGTTAGAAACGAAAAAAGAATGTTACAGGAAGCTGTAGATGCTCTATTAGATAACGGAAGAAGAGGTAGAGCTATAACGGGATCAAATAAAAGACCTCTTAAATCATTAGCTGATATGATTAAAGGGAAACAAGGTAGATTTAGACAAAACTTGCTGGGAAAAAGAGTTGATTATTCCGGAAGATCAGTTATTACTGTTGGTCCATATCTTCGTTTACATCAATGTGGCTTGCCTAAAAAAATGGCTTTAGAATTATTCAAACCATTTATTTATGGAAAATTAGAAGTCAGAGGTTTAGCAACTACAATAAAATCAGCAAAAAAAATGGTTGAACGAGAAGAGCCTATTGTATGGGATATTCTAGATGAAGTTATTAAAGAACATCCTGTTTTATTAAATCGAGCACCCACTTTACATAGATTAGGAATTCAAGCATTTGAGCCAATTTTAATTGAAGGAAAAGCTATACAACTACATCCTTTAGTCTGTGCCGCATATAATGCTGATTTTGATGGAGATCAGATGGCAGTACACGTTCCTTTAACATTGGAAGCTCAATTAGAAGCAAAAGCATTAATGATGTCCACCAACAATATTCTTTCTCCAGCAAATGGGGATCCAATTATAGTTCCTTCTCAAGATGTAGTACTAGGATTGTATTATATGACTAGAAAAACTATTAATGGAAAGGGGGAGGGAATGTTATTAAGTAACCCCAAAGAAGCAGAAAGAATCTATTATTTAGGTTTAGTTAACTTACATGCATCTGTTAAAGTAAGAATTACAGAATATAAAAAAATTGAAAATAATCAATTTATCAAAAGTAAAAAAATTATAAATACAACTATTGGAAGATCTATTTTATGGATGATAGTTCCAAAAGGTCTTTCTTTTAGTATTGTTAATAAAACATTAGGGAAAAAAAGTATTTCTGAAATGTTAAATACTTGTTATAGAATTTTAGGTATAAAAGATACTGTTAATTTTGCTGATCAAATTATGTATACTGGTTTTTCTTATGCTGCTAGATCTGGAGCATCAGTTGGAATTGATGATATGGTGATACCTGATGAAAAAATAGAAATTATTACAGAAGCAGAAAAAGAAGTTGTAGAAATACAGGATCAATTCCAATCCGGATTAGTAACTTTAGGAGAAAGATATAATAAAGTAATAGATATATGGGCTGCTGCTAATGAACGTGTTTCTAAAGCAATGATGAAAAATTTATCTACAGAATTTACAATAGATAAAAAAGGGAAAAGAAAAATACAAAAATCTTTTAATAGCATATTTATGATGGCAGATTCAGGAGCAAGAGGATCAGCAGCTCAAATTAGACAATTAGCAGGAATGAGAGGACTAATGGCAAAACCAGACGGTTCAATTATTGAAACACCAATCACTGCTAATTTCCGTGAAGGATTAAATGTATTACAATATTTTATTTCTACACATGGAGCAAGAAAGGGATTAGCAGATACTGCTTTAAAAACGGCTAATTCTGGATATTTAACTCGCCGTCTAGTTGACGTAGCTCAAGATTTAGTTGTAACACAAAACGATTGTAATACAAATAAAGGAATTATCATGACTCCTGTTATAGAAGGAGGAGATGTTAAAGAACCTTTAAGAGAACGAGTTCTAGGCAGAGTTACCGCTGAAAATGTTTTAAAACCTAATTCCATAAGTATCCTGATTCCTAGAAATACGTTATTAAACGAACAATGGTGTAATATTTTAGAAGAAAATTCTATAGACAACGTCAAGGTTAGATCAGTAGTACATTGCAATACGAGTTTTGGAGTCTGTGCAAATTGCTATGGAAGAGACCTTGCTAGGGGAAATTTAGTAAATAAAGGAGAAGCTATTGGCGTTATTGCTGCTCAGTCTATTGGAGAACCAGGTACTCAATTAACTATGCGAACCTTTCATATTGGAGGAGCTGCTTCAAGAGTTGCGGCTGAGTCCAATATTCAAGTAAAAAATGAAGGAACTATTAGACTAAATAATGCAAAATCTATTATGAATTCTAAAGGACAAATTATTATTTTATCTAGAAATGTTGAATTAAACATGATTGATTCTTTTGGACGAACAAAAGAAAGTTATAAAGTTCCCTATGGGACGATCCTTACTAAAGGAAATGGAAAAAAAGTTAAATCCGGAGAAACTGTTGCTATATGGGATCCTCATACGATTCCGGTAATTAGTGAAGTAAAAGGATTTGTTCAATTTATTGACATGATAGAAGGACAAAGTATTATTAGACAAACCGATGAATTAACCGGTCTTTCTTCTATAGTTGTATTAGATATCTCTGAAAGAATTGCTTTAGGTAAAGATTTAAGACCATCTTTAAAAATTATAGATTCATATGGAAAAGATATACTTATTCCAGGTACTGATGTTCCAGCACAATATTTTTTACCTGGAAAAGCTATTGTACAATTAGAAAATTTAACTGAAATTAGTTCTGGAGATACCTTAGCTAGAATACCTCAGGAATCTGGGGGTACAAAAGATATTACAGGAGGATTACCTAGAGTTGCTGATCTTTTTGAAGCTAGAAAACCGAAAGAACTGGCTATTCTAGCAGAAATCAGTGGATTAGTTTCTTTTGGAAAAGAAACCAAAGGAAAAAGAAGATTAATTATTAATCCTATGAACGATGAAAATTTATATGAAGAAATGATTCCCAAATGGCGTCAATTAAATGTTTTCGAAGGAGAAAGGGTGGAGAAAGGAGATGTAATATCAGATGGTCCAGAATCTCCTCATGATATTCTTAGATTAAGAGGGGTACAATCAGTTACTCGATATATTGTTAATGAAGTTCAAGATGTTTATCGTCTTCAAGGAGTGAAAATAAATGACAAACATATTGAAGTAATAATAAGACAAATGTTAAGAAAAGCCACTATTCTTAATTCTGGAAATTCGGATTTTTTAATAGGAGAACAAGTAGAATATTCAAGAATAAAAATAGCCAACGAAAAACTGATTAAAAAAGGAAAAAAACCTGCTTCTTTTTTAAGAGATTTATTAGGAATCACTAAAGCATCTTTAGCAACAGAATCATTTATTTCTGCAGCATCTTTTCAAGAAACTACTAGAGTACTAACTGAAGCAGCAGTAGCAGGAAAGAGAGATGAGTTAAGAGGGTTAAAAGAGAATGTTATTGTTGGCAGATTAATTCCAGCTGGAACTGGATATGCTTATCACCAAAATAGAAGTAATAGAAAAGAATCTTTAGAAAAAACAGATGTATCTAATCAATCAAAAATTACTGTTGAAGAAGCATCTGCAAATTTATCAGAACTTTTAAATTCTGAACTAACAGTAAATTAATATAATTCGGTTAATTTTTTATAAAATATTCAAGAATATCTTAAAAAAATAGATATTCTTGAATAAAAAAATTTTTTAAACTTAAATATTACATTTTTTCCCTAAATAGTAATCCCAATCTTTCCAGATGGGTTGTAATCCCAATTTTTTTATCATTTTTTCTATTTCTTTTGGAGTTCTAATATCTTTAACTTCAAATTGTTTTAATTTTTTTATTTTTTTATTATTTGATACTTTTGAATACCCCCCCGGATATGTTTTAGAATAAGCACTTATAGAATTAATTGCAATGGGAATAACATTATCTCTAAATATAGAATCTTCCCGTGTAGATAAAGAAAATTCTACATCTGGAAAAAATAACCTAAAAACACAAATCAATTGAAATAATTCTTGATCATTAATAAAATTTTTTGATAAAATTCCACCCATACAAGGCTGTATACGAGGAAAAGAAACTGAAAAATTGCTTCTCCAATATTTTTTTTTAAGAAATAAAAGATGCATTGCCATAAAATAGCAGTCTGCTCTCCAACTATCTGATAAACCTAATAACACTCCTATTCCTATATTATTTATCTTAGCGTCACCCACTCTTTCAAGGGCGTTTAACCTAAAAAAAAAATCTCTTTTTTTTCCTTTTAAATGGTGTTGTAAATATGATTTATAATTATATGTTTCTTGATATACAAGAACTCCATCCACACCTATTGTTTTTAATTCTTTATAGTTTTTAACAGAAAATGGTTGAAATTCTATAGTCAGAGTGCTAAATTTTTTTCTTACTATAGGTAAATTTTTTCTAAAATAATCCATTCCAACTTTCTTTTCATGTTCTCCACTAACTAATAATATTTTATCAAATCCTAATTCTTTAATTGATTTGCATTCTTCTAATATTTCTTTAGTAGTTAAAGTTTTTCTTTTAATATTATTTAAAACAGAAAAACCGCAATAAGAGCAAGCATTAGAACATAAATTTGAAATATATAAAGGTATATATAAAGAAACAATATTACCAAATCTTTGGCGTGTTAATTTTTTTGCTCTTTGTGCTATTTCTTCAATATAATAATTAGCAGAAGGAGATAATAATGACATTATAGTTTCTGAATTCACTTTCTCAGAAGATAATGCTTTTTTTATGTCTGAATTATTTTTAGATTGAATACTTTTAACAATTTTTTCCCAATTATAAGTTTTCCATTCTTGAGTAAAGTTGTTTTTCATAATTTTTTATCTCTTGTTCATCAAAAAAGATGTCAAGGGGCTGGTGGCTTCACCATACTTCTTTTTTATAGGTAATTTAGCTTTTCTAGCTAAATAACCGGCTTTTACTGAAAGACAAAAAGATTTAGCCATAGTAACAGGATTATTAGATACAGCAATTGCTGTATTAACTAAAACAGCATCTGCTCCAATTTCTATAGCTTTACTAGCATCACTAGGAGCACCAATTCCTGCATCAACTATTACAGGAACATTAGATTGTTCAATAATAATTTTTAACATATCGATAGTTTGTAATCCTTTATTACTTCCAATTGGAGCACCAATAGGCATAACTGCTGCACAACCTACTTCCTCTAATCTTTTACATAAAACCAAATCCGCACTACAATATGGCAACACTACAAAATTTTTTTTTACTAATAATTCTGCAGCTTTTAATGTTTCTATAGGATCAGGCATTAAATAATTAGTATCAGGATGAATTTCTAACTTAATCCAATTTGTATTTAGTGCTTCTCTAGCTAACATTGCTGCAAAAACAGCTTCTTCAGAACTTTTTGCTCCAGAAGTATTAGGTAAAAATTTTACATTTAATTTTTTAAGAGGATTTAAAAAATTTTCTTGTTTTTTATTAAGATCAATTCTTGCAATAGCTAATGTTATTATTTCTGTTTCAGATTTTTTAACTGATTCTAACATTATAGCTGAACTTGAAAATTTTCCCGTTCCCAATAATAGTCTCGAACGAAATTTTTCATTTGATATTTTTAACATTCTACTAACCCCCTGCAATAATATGAAAAAGAATAATTTTATCATTATTTTTTAAAGTATACTTTTTCCAATTTTTTTTAGGAATAATATTATTATTTACAGATATAGCGGAATTTTTTAAATATATTGGAAATTGTTCAATTAATTCTGAAAGAATTAATGAAGACGTAATTATCAGTTCTTTTTCATTTACTGTAATTTTCATTTTTTCCTCTGCATATTGAACAAAAAATATCTTTTTTTAAATTTATTTGATTAATAGATAAATCCAAACCATTAAATAATTGAATTTTTCCATTTATTGAAGATTTTTTATTTAAAATTAATTTTAAAGTCTCCAAAACTTGGAACAATCCTATTATTCCAGTTATAGGAGAAAATATTCCTAATGATTCACAATTATTATTTTCTTTAATATTTTCTGGCCATAAACATGAATAGCATCCAAATTTCCAAGGAGGTTTAATAACTATTAATTGTCCTTTAAATCCTATTGCTGAAGCAATTAATAAAGGTTTGTTTCCTTTTACACAAAATTTATTAATTATTCTTCTTGTTTTTAAATTATCAGTACAATCTAAAACTATATCCACCTTCTTAATAAAAGAATAAATATTTTTTTCATTAAGATATTTTGATATAGCTGTAACTTTACAATTAGGATTCATTTTTATTAAGCGTTTTTTAGCTAACTTAGATTTTAATTTTCCTAATTGATCCGAATCATATATAATTTGTCTCTGCAAGTCACTTAACTCTAAAATATCTCCATCAGAAATAAATAAAGTATTTATTCCTGAAGATAATAAATACATAGCAACAATAGATCCTAATCCTCCTAATCCTATAATTAAAACTTTACTTCTTTGGATTTTTTCTTGTCCTTCAATTCCTACTTCTTTTAACAATAAGTGTCGGCTATAACGCAAAAGGTCATTATCATTTAACATATTATTTCCAATATTTTCTAATTATTTTTAAAAATTTTAAAATACTAAATTTCCAATTTTCAGATTTTGTTATAGCACTAATTAAAGAAACACCATCTATATTAAAGTTCAAAACTAATGGCAAACGCTTTAATGTAATACCTCCAATTACAACTATAGGAATAGAATCTTTTTTTTGAACGTATTTTTTAATTATTTTCAATCCTTGAGGCATACTTTTCATTTTTTTGCTTCCAGTAGGAAAGATATGCCCAATTGCTATATAAGAAGGTCGAAGTACAATAGCTTGGTTAAATTCATTTTCATTTCTTGTGGAAATTCCAAACTTTATTTTAGAATATAAAATTAATTTAAGATCAGATTTTTTTAAATCTTCTTGACCTAAATGAATCCCATAAGCTCCATGTTTTATTGCTAATTTCCAATAATCATTAATGTATAAATTAAAGTTATTTTTTTTAGAAAATTTTATTGCTGTTATTATTATTTTTTCTACTTCAATATCAGTTTTTTTTTTAATTCTAAGTTGAATATTTTTAATATTAAATTTAGATAGTTTTTTAATCCAACTAATACTATCTACAATAGGATATAAACCTATTTTTCTTGTAATGATTGGAAAATTTTTCAAAATTTTATTCCAAAAGTTAAAAAAATATTTTTTTGTTTTATTAAAAATAAGCAATTAATTACTATCATTTTTTTTTATATTATTAGGATTGGATGAAATAGAATTTTTTCTAATTTCTTGACTAATTTTCATAGAACAAAATTTAGGCCCACACATAGAACAAAAATGCGCTGTTTTTCCTGATTTATTGGGTATACTTTCATCATGTAAGAGTCTAGCTGTATTAGGGTCGATAGACAAATTAAACTGATCTTCCCATCTAAATTCAAAACGTGCTTTAGATAAAGCATTATCTCTGATCTGAGCACCTGGATGTCCTTTTGCTAAATCAGCCGCATGCGCTGCTATTTTATAAGCAATCAAACCTGCTTTTACATCTTCTTTATTAGGTAATCCTAAATGTTCTTTAGGGGTTACATAACATAACATGGCACAACCAAACCAACCTATTAATGCTGCTCCAATCCCTGAAGTAATATGATCATATCCAGGAGCAATATCTGTTACTAATGGTCCTAATGTATAAAATGGAGCATCTTGACAGTATTTAATTTGTTTTAACATATTTTCTTTAATCATTTGCATAGGTACATGACCAGGTCCTTCTATCATTACTTGTACATTTCTTTTCCAAGCTATTTTAGTTAAATTTCCTAATTCTTTTAATTCAGAAAATTGTGCCTTATCATTTGCATCATAAATTGATCCTGGTCTTAATCCATCTCCTAAAGAAATTGAAACATCGTATTCAGAACATATTTTGCATATTTCATCAAAATGAGTAAATAAAAAATTTTCTTTTTGATGAAATAAACACCATTTAGCGATAATTGATCCTCCTCTAGAAACAATTCCTGTTAATCTATTAGATGTCATAGAAATATGATTTAATAATAATCCAGCATGAATTGTAAAGTAATCTACACCTTGTTTAGCTTGATCAATAATAGTTTCTTTAAATATATTCCATGTTAAATGCTCTGGTACTCCATTAACCCGTTCTAATGCTTCATATATTGGTACTGTTCCTATTGGAACAGGACTATTTCTTAATATATATTCTCTAATTTCTTTAATATATCTTCCTGTTGATAAATCCATAACGGTATCGGCCCCCCAAACTGTTGCCCAAACTAATTTTTCAATTTCTTCTTCTATAGAAGAGGAAATTGAAGAATTTCCGATATTAGCATTTATCTTCACTAAAAAATCTCTACCTATAATCATAGGTTCAGATTCAGGATGGTTAATATTAGCCGGAATTATTGCACGACCCAAAGCTATTTGATTACGAACAAATTCAGGTGTAATTTTTATATATTGTTGATTTTTAAAATTATTTCCAGAATGTTGTTGATTCATGCGTTTATCAATCATTTCCTGTTGATTTAAATTTTCTCTAATAGCAACAAATTCCATTTCTGAAGTGATAATTCCTTTTTTAGCATAATACATCTGAGTTAAACCAAATTTAGGTTTTACTTTTCTAAAAGTATTAGAGTTTAAAGTAGAAGAAATTTTTGTTTTTTCATTTAAACAATTACTTGTAATTTTTTTAGTATATGAAATACTATCATTTCTAAAATTAATCCATTCTTCTCTTGTTTTTTTTATTCCCTGATATATATCAATTTTTTTTGTATTATCGCCATAAGGACCAGACGTATCATAAGTTAAGATAAAATCTTTTTTTTGTTTTGATTTATCAAATTTAACTGAACTCTGATCATTAGAGTTAATAGTTAAATTAATTTTCTTCATAGGAACAGATAATTTTTTTTTATTATCAGAAATATAAACACGTTCAGAATTTGGAAAATTAATACTCTTAATCGTATTAACAAATTTTTTTGCTTCTTTTCTAGCAAGATATCGTTTTTTATTTTTAATAATGTTCATTTTTTTCTCTATTTTTTTTTAATAAAAATAATAATGCTTATATATTTTTTTACAAAATTTAATTTTTTAAAAACTTTTAAAGTCAATATAATTATACTATGATGAATTTTTGATTTTTATTTAAAATAACAAAATATTAATTTAATAAAAAAAATTCTGCTAAATTATAATAATTAATTATACAATATATTATATATTTTTACATTCTTTAAAAACATTAATAATTTGTTTCTATAAAGAAACAGATAAAGAAAAAATTTAACTTTTTAATAATTTTAATCATATTAAAAGGGTTACCTACTATCTATTATTTTTAATATAAAAATATTAGTGTAGGAATACTTTCTTTAAATTTTTTTAAATATTTCCAAATTGACTTAAAAATATATGTTTTTACATACCTCACGTTTATCTATATTTAATTAAAAATTTATTCTTTTAAAATATATAAGTATTTAAAAAGAAATATTAATATTTTTTAAATTTTTAAATAAAGTATTTAATTAAGGAAAAAAAATGAATAAAGCTCAACTAATCGATATTATTTCTGAAATTACTAATTTACCTAAAACTACTACTAAAAATTTTTTAGAAGCCACTTTATCAACTATTACAAATTCTCTTAAAAAAGGAGAAACAGTACAACTAGTTGGATTTGGAACATTTAAAGTTAATTACAGATCGGAAAGAATAGGCAGAAATCCTCAAACAGGAAAAGAAATCAAAATTTCTGCTACAAAAATACCAAGTTTTGTATCAGGTAAAAGTTTAAAAGAAGCCGTTAAATAATACTTAAAAAATTTTAAAATAAATGAGGGCATTTAGCCCTCTTATTTACATGAAAATATAAAATTATACTAAATTGAAATTTTCTGAAAATATTAAAAAGAATAAAATACTATGAAATTAAAAAATATTAAAACTGCTTTAATTAGTGTATTTGATAAATCAGGAATTGTTGAGTTTGCTAAAAAATTAATACAAAAAAACGTTAAACTATTTTCCACTGAAGGAACAGCAAATTTATTAAGAAAAAATAAAATTTCTGTTACAAATATTTCTCGTTATATTAATTTTCCAGAAATTATGGATGGTCGATTAAAAACATTACATTATCAAATTTATGCTGGTATTTTATATAGAAAAGGAATAGATGATTCTATTATTAATAAATACTCTATTATTCCTATTGATCTAGTAATAGCTAATTTTTATCCTTTTAATGAAAAAAAAAAGATAAAAAATGAAAAGATACAAGAAGTTTTAAAATATATAGACATAGGAGGACCAACCATAGTTCGTGCTGCTGCTAAAAATTATGAACGTGTTTCAATTCTTGTTGATTATAAAGATTATTCATTATTCGACGAGCATCTTGAAAAAAATACATTATCTATAAATGAAAGAATGCGATTAGCTATGAAAGCTTTTAAATATACTGCTATTTATGAAGTAGGAATATCTAATTTTTTTGAAAAAAAAGTTAATAACTTAAAAATAAAAAAAGAAAATTTTCCAGAAATATTAAATTTACAATTTTCTAAAAAAAATAATCTTTCTTATGGAGAAAATCAACATCAAAAGGGATCTTTTTATGTAGAAAAAGAAATTTCTTCTGGATCTATTGGAAATGTCAAAAAAATTCAAGGAAAAGAATTATCATTTAATAATATCTACGATGCTGATATAGCTTTAGAATGTGTAAAAGAATTTACTAAACCTACTTGTGTAATAATTAAACATGGAAATCCTTGTGCTGTAGCTAGTGGAAAAAGTTTACATCAAGCTTATATACTTGCTTATGAAAGCGATCCATCTTCTGCATTTGGAGGAATTATTGCTTTTAATAAGATTTTGGATTCTTCTACAGCTGTAGAAATATTAAATAAACAATTTGTTGAAGTTATTATTTTTCCAGATATTACTAAAAAATCATTAAAAATTTTTCAAAAAAAACCAAATATCCGATTACTTTCTGTTGGTAATTTTATAAATAAAAAAAATTCTTTAGATTTTAGGTCTGTAACGAATGGGCTTTTAATTCAAGAAAAAGATCAGTTATTAATTGATATGAATAAATGGAAAATTCCAACGAAAAGAGTTCCAAATGAAAAAGAAAAAAAAGACGCTATTTTTGCTTGGAAAATAGTTAAATTTATTAAATCAAATGGAATCGTTTATGTAAAAAATCAAGTTACTATTGGAATAGGAGCAGGACAAACAAGTCGTTTATGTTCTGTTAAAATAGCTAATATGAAATTATTAAATCAAAATAAAAAAAACTATAAAAATATAATTATGGCATCCGATGCATTTTTACCATTTTCAGATTCAGTTAAAGAAGCAAATAAATTTAATATAAAAACTATTATACAACCAGGCGGTTCTATTAGGGACGAAGAAGTCTTAAAAGAAGCTAATAAATATAAAATAGCTATGATTTTTACTAATTCTCGTCATTTCAAACATTAAAAAATAAAAATAATTATTTTTTTATCATTGTAAAAAACAAGAACTTGGATTGAAACAAGAAAAGCTTTAAAGAATATGGTGATTGCTGCTAAAAATATGCGATTACATGCATCGTAATCCTGTATAGAAAAATGGTCAAAAAGAAGGCGCTTTTTTACAAAAAAAGCGCCTTCTTTTTGACCATTTTTCTATACAGGATTACGATGCATGTAATCGCATATTTTTAGCAGCAATCACCATATTCTTTAAAGCTTTTCTTGTTTCAATCCAAGTTCTTGTTTTTAAACCACAATCAGGATTAACCCATAAATTTTGTTTTGAAATATAAGTTAATGCTTTTTTTAATAACTTCTCTATATCTTGAATTTTTGGTACATTAGGAGAGTGAATATCATATACTCCCGGACCAATCCCATTAGGATATTTAAAGTTTTTGAAAAATTCTAACAATTGCATATCGGAACGAGATGTTTCAATCGTGATAACATCAGCATCTAAACGTACAATAGCATTCATTATATCTTCAAATTCACAATAACACATATGAGTATGTATTTGAGTAGTACTCTTTACATTAACACATGTTAATTTAAAAGCATTCACTGCCCAAGAAAGATAATTTTCCCAATCTTTTTTTCTTAACGGTAAACCTTCTCTTAATGCTGGTTCATCTATTTGAATAATTTTAATACCTGCTGATTCTAAATCTGATACTTCATCTTGTAACGATAATGAAATCTGTTTAGCTATTATTTCCTTTGAAACATCTTCTCTAAGAAAAGACCAACATAAAATTGTTATTGGACCAGTTAGCATTCCTTTAACTAATTTGTTAGTTAAAGACTGAGCATATTTAGACCATTTAACAGTAATAGCTTTTGTTCGATAAATATCTCCTATAATTACAGGAGGTTTAACACAACGAGATCCATAACTTTGAACCCAACCATAATCAGTAAAAACAAAACCGTTTAAATTTTCTCCAAAATATTCCACCATATCATTACGTTCAACTTCTCCATGAACTAACACATCAATATCCAATAATTCTTGTTCTGAAATTACTTTTTTTATATTATCTTGAATATGTTTATTATAATTTTCAATAGAAACTACACCACTTTTAAAATCTCTTCTTACCTTTCTAATAGACTCAGTTTGAGGAAAAGACCCTATAGTAGTAGTAGGAAAAATTGGCAATTTCAATGCTTCTTTTTGTTTAGAGAAACGTATTGAATAAGGATGTTTTCTATCTAAATTTTGACAATTAAGTTTTTCTAATCTATCTTGAACATTTTTATTATGAACAAATTCTGAAACATTTCGTGTATGTAATAAATTACTCCATTCTTCAATACCTGTTATATCCTTATTATTTAAAGATTTAGAAAACATAGATAATTCAAAACATTTTTGTAAAGCAAAAGAAAACCAATTCTTTATTTCTTGATTTAAATTTTTTTCAAGATTTAAATCAATAGGAGAATGTAATAATGAACATGAAGATCCGACCCAAATATTTTTTCTTTTACTTAATATTGGCATAAGTTTATTAAACCAATAAACTAAATCTGTTTTCCAAATGTTACGTCCATTAACCATCCCTAAAGATAATAACCAATCTTTAGGTAATTTTGAGTTTAAAGCTAATAAATCATAATTTCCAGATAGTAAATCTATGTGTAATCCAGCAACAGGTAACTGCACTATTAAATCTAAATTAAGATTAATATCTTCAAAATAAGTTGTTAACAATAAATTTTTATAATCATCCCCTAAAAAACGGTAAGCAAATTTAAAACCTTCTTTCCATTTATTAGAAAGTTCTAATCCTAAAATTGGTTCATCTATTTGAACCCAAGAAATACCTCTATTAGATAACTCTGTCAAAACATGTTTATAAATAGGTAATATTTTATGTAATAAATCTATTCGATTAAAATAATCACCTTTAATTTTTCCTAACCACAAATATGTTAAAGGTCCTAATAAAATCGGTTTAATTTTATAGCCTAATGATAAAGCTTCATCAACTTCTTCTAATAATTGACTCCAAGAATAAGAAAATTCTTGATTTTTATAAAATTCAGGAACTATATAATGATAGTTAGTATTAAACCATTTTGTCATCTCAGAAGCAGGAACAGATTTTCCTTTTGGAGCTGAACCTCTAGCAATACGAAACATCGTATCTATATCTACAGAAGAATCAGAATTTTTATGTCGAATTGGTATATTTCCTAAAAACATACTTGTTGTTAGTACTTGATCATACCAAGAAAAATCTCCTACTGGTAAAAAATCAATTCCATATTTTTTTTGTTGTTTCCAATTTTCTTTCCGCAATTTTTTACCTACAGAAAACAACTCTTTTTTTGTTATCTTGCCAGACCAATACTCTTCCTGAGCTTTTTTTAACTCTCTTTTTGATCCAATTCTTGGAAAACCAAGTATATGATTAAATACTGTCATAAAGTAAACCTTATTAAAAATTTTAAAAAAAAATTACTTCTATAAATTTTTATTTATAAATTAATACATTTAAAATAAAATATTTATATACATATTAGTTTAAAATTGGTTATTTGAAATTTTATTAGATATTAAAAAAATTAACTAAAAAACGAGCTACTCCATCATCAAAATTATTTTTAATACATTTTAAATGAGGTAAAGATTTTTTTAAATCTTCATCCGAATTATTCATTATATAAGCTTTTCCGGAAATATCTAACATTTCTTGATCATTCAAAGAATTCCCAAAAGAAATACATTTTTTCAAATGAAATCTTAAGTAATTTGATAAAAATTTTAGAGCAAAACCTTTAGATATTTTATTAGGCATAATTTCTAAACAAAGAGGAGAAGAATAAGTTGTATTTACTTTATCTTTAAAATTATTACGAATCTCTTTTTCTAAAATTTTTATTTTTTTTTTATTCATAGAAGTAAAATATATCTTACTTACATTAGAAGAAAAAATGTTTCTATTTTTAACATCTAAAGAAATAGGTATGTTATTTATATCAATTTGATTTGTTTTAACAAGAACTCCATTGATATACCACTTATTATTTTTATATATATGCGTATAAATTTCTTTATCAAAAATTCTTATTTTTTGTAATTTTATACAAATATCTGATAAAAAATTACAACTAAAAATTAAGTTACCTAAAGAATTGTAAATTTTTGAGCCATTAGAAGTAATAGAAAAAAAATTAATTCCTAATTCTTTTTGAAACTTTAACACATCTCTATAGTGTCTTCCAGTAGCTATTACAAAACGTATACCTCTATTACTTAACTTTTTTATAACTAATTTAGTAAAATTAGATAACTGAAAATTATCATCTAGTAAAGTGCCATCTAAATCTGAAACGACTATATATTCCATAAAATAAAATCTCAAAAAAAATCAAAAATAAATAATTTTTACAAAAATTTTAAATAAAAAATTCAACCAAAATTTTATGATTCGATCGCAATCCTTAATTTTTTCATTGCATTTTTTTCTAATTGCCTAACACGTTCTGCAGAAATTCCATAATTATTTGCTATTTCTTGTAAAGTAATCTTATTATTTTCATTTAACCATCTAAGATTAATAATATGTCTACTTCTTGCGTCTAACTTTAATAAAGCATTAGTTAACTTATTTGTAGCATGTTTTTCCCAATTCGCTTCTTCTAAAAGATTAGCAAAATTAGAAGATTGATCTTTTAAATAAGTTTTAATATTAAAAAACTTTCCTTCTCCAAAAGAATCATCTTCAGATGACAAATTAAATGTCACATCCTGTGCCGACATTCTTGATTCCATCTCCTTTACATCTGAAATGCTTACTCCAAGCTCTTTAGCAACTACTTCTATTTCTTGATTATTAAACCATCCTAATCGTTGTTTACTTTTTCTAAGATTAAAAAACAACTTTCTTTGAGATTTAGTAGTAGCTACTTTTACAATTCTCCAGTTTCTTAAAACATATTCATGTATTTCAGATTTAATCCAATGAACAGCAAATGAAACTAAACGTACATTTAAATTTGGATTAAATCTACGAACAGATTTCATTAACCCTATATTGCCTTCTTGAATTAAATCCGCTTGTAACAAACCATAACCCGAATAATTTCTTGATATATGAATAACAAATCTTAAATGTGACAGAATTAACGTTCTAGCTGCTTCTAGATCTCCATGATAATATAATTTTTCAGAAAGAAATTTTTCTTCTTTACTTGACAACATAGGCCAAGAATTCACTTTTCTAATGTAAGCATCTAAATTTCCTAAAGGGGAAATAGATAGAATTTGAACCTTATTTATCATGTAAATCCAGATATAATTTTTATATTATATAAAGTTAAATTATCTAAGATAATAACATCTTACTGTAATTGCTTAAAAAAATCAAAGACTAAAATTTTTTCAATATCTTTTAAAAACTAAAAAATTTCTTTAACAAATTCTTGACTTTTAAAATAAGATAAATCTGTTATTTTTTCTCCTATACCTATATACTGAACTGGAATTTTGAAAGTACTAGCCAAGTTAAAGATAATTCCTCCTTTAGAAGTTCCATCTAGCTTTGTTAGAATAATGCTATTTAGGCCTAAATATTTATTAAAAGATTCTACCTGCTTCATGCTATTTTGACCAATAGAAGCATCAAGTACTAATATTGTTTGATTAAAAATAATATTTTCTATTTTTTTTATTACCCTTTTAATTTTTTTTAACTCTTCCATTAATGGAATTTTATTGTGCAATCTTCCTGCAGTATCGATAATTAAAATATCTATTTTATTTTTCTTTGCTAAATGAATAGCATTAAATGCTATTGAAGCTGGATCAGTTCCAATTTTTTCAGAAATTACAGGAATGGAATACTTTTTTCCTATTACTTGCAATTGTTCTATCCCTGCTGCTCTAAAAGTATCTCCTGCTACTATATTAACTGATTTTCCTATACTTTTATAAAAATATGCTAACTTTCCAACAGTAGTTGTTTTCCCTACACCATTAACTCCAACTAATAACATAACAAAAAGTTTTTTTACATTTATATTGATTGGTTTCTCTACTTCCCTTAGAATATTTAACATATTTTCTTTTAATAAACTATACAAATATTCATTTTTACTTCTTCCAAAAAAATTTACCTTTTTTTTTATCTCATCAATAATTTTATTAGTAGTTTTAATACCTACATCGGCTAATAATAATTGTTCTTCTAATTCTTCAAAATAAAAAGTATCTTTTTCTCCAAAAAAAATACTTTTTATTCCTTCTTTAAATTTTATTTTTGTTTTTATTAAACAAGTTTTAAATAACTTTAAAATAGATTGATCTGATTTTTTTTTATTTTTGATAATTAAATCATTTTGATTCTTAGTTTCTAAGAAATGATGATTTTTTTTCTTTTCTATCTTTAGATCTTTTAGGATATTTACACTCTTATTATCTATTTTTTTCTTAAACCAAGAAAAAAACCTATTTTCTTTTTTATTCGACATAAGTTAACCAATTAAAAAACTTAAAAATATTTTCTTTATATTTTTTATTATAAACAAATCTTTTTATTTATAAAATATAAATATTATCATATATTGATAGTTATAATTATATAAAACCCACAAATTATATATTCTATGAAAAAAAAAAATTATACACAAAAAAAAATTAGAATCATTGGAGGATTTTTAAAAAAAAAACTTTTACAGGTAAAAGGGAGTTTCAATAATAGACCTACTACTAATAAAAAAAGAGAAACATTATTTGAATGGTTACAAATAAAAATTAAAGATTCAAACTGCCTAGATTGTTTTGCTGGAACAGGAGCATTAGGAATAGAAGCAGTATCTAGAGGAGCAAATAAAGTTTTATTATTAGAAAACAATAAAATAGTTGTTTCTTATATTTATAAGAATATACTGAACGTACCAAATATATCGGTAATTAAAACCGATACTTTAAAATGGTTAAAAAAGAAAGGGAATTCTTACGATATAATTTTTTTAGATCCTCCTTTCCAACAAAATTTGTTGCAAAAAACAATTTTTTTATTAGAAGAAAATAACTGGACTAAATCCGATACCATTATTTACATAGAAAAATCAAAAAAATATAATTTTATAAATATTCCAAAAAGTTGGATGTTAATAAAAAGTACAAAAAGTAAAAATAATGAATATTTTCTTTATATGAAAAAATAAAAGTATTTTTTTTAAGTAAAATTGAATTTTTATTAAATAAATTTATTAATTTTTTGCAAAAAATGGTAAAATACACTCACTAAAAAATCATCTATAAAAATATCTAATATTAAAAAAAATTAGTATTTTACTCATTAACTAATTTTAAAGAAATATTACATTAAATTTCTAAATATTTTTTTCAAACAAATTGTTGAGATTTTTTATGAAAAATTATACTAATATTTTTAAAAGAATTAAAAAATTAATTCCAAATCATATCCAACCAAAATTTAAAAATGAAATAGATTTACTTAATTGGAATCAAGCACAAGGAAAAATAGATTCTGAATCAATAATTAGAAAAAATAAAGCTATGAAAATGCAAAAAATACTTGGAAGATCAGGGATAAAAGAACTATATATAAATTGTTCCTTTGAAAATTATAAAATTGAACATGAAGGACATTTAAAAGTTGTGAAAGCAACTCGAAAGTACGCTGAAGAGTTCCATTCCAGTATAGCTAGTTTTATTTTCTCGGGTAGGCCTGGTACAGGAAAAAACCATCTTGCTTCAGCAATTGGAAATTATTTAATTTTAAACGGAAACAGTGTTCTTATCGTAACGGTAGCAGATTTAATGTCAAACATAAAAAGTACATTTAATGGAAATACTAAGATGACAGAAGAACGTTTACTAAACGAACTTAGTAGTGTAGATTTACTCATGATTGATGAAATAGGAATGCAAACAGAATCTAGATATGAAAAAGTAATTATTAATCAAATTGTAGATAGAAGATCTTCTTCTAAAAAATCTACTGGTATGTTATCTAATTTAGATCATAGAGGAATGAAATCTCTATTAGGAGAAAGAGTTATTGATCGAATGAAATTAGGTAAAAGTTTATGGTTAACGTTTGAGTGGAATAGTTATAGAAAACATGTAAAAGGTAATGAATACTAATATTTACATTTTATAAAAATTATCGAATTCTTGCTACATACTCTCCTGATCTAGTATCAACTTTAATAATCTCTCCACTTTTGATAAAAAGAGGAACTTTAATAATAGCTCCAGTAATTAATTTAGCTTGTTTTGTGGCTGTACTTACACTATCCCCTTTTAAACCAGGATGTGTTTCTATTACTTTTAATTCTACAAAGTTACTTAAAGTTATTGAAATAACTTCTTTATTCCATAAAGTTGCCGTGCAAATTGCCCGTTCAACTAACCATCTTGTAGAATTTCCTATTATTTTTTTTGTTGTAAAAATTTCTTCAAATGTTTTATTATTCATAAAGAACCAAAACTTTCTATTGTTATATAAATAAGAAACAGTTACTTCGATAATATCCGCGCTTTTTAATGTATCGGTGGCCTTAAAAGTTTTGTCTATTAATTTTCCTGTTAATAATCTTCTTAATTTTACTCTAACAAAAGATTGTCCTTTCCCGGGTTTGACAAATTGGCTGCTTTCTATAATATATGGCTCTTTATCAAAAATAATTTTTAATCCTGACCGGAAGTAATTGCTATTATATGTAGTCATATTTTCCTTTTTTTAGATAATTAAAATTATGAAGAATACAACAAAAATTATTTAGTAATAAATTTTCTTACAATCATTTCTTATTTTAAAAAAAATTTAATTTATTAAAACTAATTATTTTAGATTTATTTTTCAAAAAAATAAAATATTGAATTTATTTTTTTTCATATATAGCTGCAAAATTTAATAAAAAAAAAATTTAAAAAGTTTTTTCTCCAATAAAAAATCTTTTGATAAATAAAAAATAAAGATATAAATTAGTTATTAATAAAAATTAAGTAATCAAAAATATTAAAAAAAAAATAAAATTTATACTAAATTACTAAGGGGAAAGAATTTTAAAGTTTATAAATAAATTATATTTAATTTTAAAATTAATAAAAACAAAAATTTTATTTAAAATATATAGAAACTATAATTTAGAAATAAATTAAAAAAAATTTGAGAAAAATACATAACTATTTAAAAAAAAATAGAATTTTTCTTATTAAATTAAATAATTTTAATATGCAGCATAAACAGTAACAAGAACAATTTATTTCAACCTAAATAATAAGCTATTTAACTTTAATATTATTAAAAATATTTAAATTCCTATTTATAAAACAACTTCTTATTTTTATAAAAATAAATTAATAAAATAATATTTTATAAAAAAGTAATAAATAAAATATTTTATTTTTTTACCTCTAAAACTAATTTTAAAAAAAAGTAATAAATGGAATTAAATTTCAATTAATTTAATTAAATAAGAATTAAGTTCTCCCTAAATATTAAATATTTAGGGAAAACAGAATTAATTTTTAAAAAAATTACATCATTCCACCCATTCCGCCCATTCCGCCTGCTGGTGAACCACCACCTATATCAGATTTTTCTTCTTTTGGTAAATCAGTTACCATACATTCGGTGGTAATCATTAAACCCGCTACCGAAGAAGCATATTGTAATGCAGAACGAGTAACTTTTGTTGGATCTAATATTCCAAACTGAATCATGTCTCCATATTCATCTGTCGCTGCGTTATATCCGTAATTTCCTTTTCCATCTTTAACATTGTTAGTAACAACAGATGGTTCTTCTCCTGAATTAGAAACTATTTGACGCAATGGCGCTTCCATAGCCCTTAATGCCACTCTAATTCCTACATTTTGATCTTCATTTTGACCTAGCATACCGGAGATTTTTTCTGCTACTCTTACTAAAGCTACTCCGCCACCTGCTACTACACCTTCTTCTACAGCCGCGCGAGTCGCATGTAAAGCATCTTCTACACGTGCTTTTTTCTCTTTCATTTCAACTTCTGTTGCTGCTCCTACTTTTAATACGGCAACACCACCAGAGAGTTTAGCTAATCTTTCATTTAATTTTTCTTTATCATAATCAGAAGTAGCTTCAAAAATTTCTTGTCTAATTTGCTGAATTCTATTTTTAATTGATTCTTTATTTCCAATACCACCGATAATTGTAGTAGTATCTTTACTTATAACTACTCTTTTTGCTTGTCCTAAATCTTCTAAACTTGACTTTTCTAAATCCATTGCTAATTCTTCAGAAATAACAGTTCCGCCTGTTAAGATAGCAATATCTTGTAACATTGATTTTCTTCTGTCTCCAAATCCTGGAGCTTTTACCGCTGCTATTTTAACAATTCCTCTCATGGAATTCACTACTAGCGTAGCTAATGCCTCTCCTTCTAAATCCTCAGAAATAATTAGCATTGGTTTTCCCGATTTAGCAACTGCTTCTAATAAAGGTAATAATTCTCTAATATTAGATATTTTTTTATCAGCCATTAAAATATAAGGATTATCTAATTCAACAATTCCTGTTTCAGATTTATTAATAAAATAAGGAGATAAGTATCCTCGATCAAATTGCATTCCTTTTACAACTTCTAGTTCATCTTGTAATCCTGTTCCTTCTTCTACAGTAATTACCCCATCATTACCTACTTTTTCCATTGCATCTGAAATTAATGAACCAACTTTCTCATCAGCATTAGCGGAAATTGTTCCTACTTGAGTAATTGCTTTAGCGTCAGCACAAGGAACTGACATTTTCTTTAATTCATCTACAGCACTAATTACTGCTTTATCTATTCCTCTTTTTAAATCCATAGGGTTCATTCCAGCAGCAACCGCTTTTAAACCTTCATTAACTATTGCCTGAGCCAATAAAGTTGCTGTTGTTGTCCCATCTCCTGCAGCATCGTTAGCTTTAGATGCTACTTCTTTTACCATTTGGGCACCCATATTTTCAAACTTATCTTCTAACTCAATTTCTCTAGCTACAGAAACACCGTCTTTAGTAATACTTGGTGCTCCAAAAGATTTATCTAGTACTACATTTCGACCTTTTGGTCCTAAAGTAACTTTAACTGCATCTGCTAATACATTAACTCCACGAAGCATTTTTACTCTAGCTTCATTACCAAATTTTACATCTTTAGCTGCCATTAGAAATTTCCCTTAAGTAAGTGTTTTATCAGTGAATATGTTGGTTAGTTTTACTCTTCAACAACTGCTAAAATATCACTCTCTGTTAAAATTAATAATTCTGTATTATCAATTTTTTCAGTTTTTGCTCCATATCCTTCATTAAAAATTACTACATCTCCTACCTTTACATCTAAAGGCTTTACTTTTCCATTTTCTAATACTCTTCCATTACCTACCGCCGTAATTGTTCCTCTAGTAGATTTCCCTGCTGCAGAACCAGTTAAAACAATTCCACCTGCTGACTTTAACTCGACTTCATTTCTTTTTACTATAACACGATCATGTAATGGACGAATTTTCATTTTTTTAAACTTCTCCTTTTAAAAATCCAAAAAAAATTAACTTTTTTATAAAAAGTTAAATTTTTTAACAAGTTTCCTATAACTGATATAGGGATGAATCAAGAAATTTTCAAGGGGGGATTCATTTTTATTTAAAAATATTTTTTTAAATAAAGATAAATACCCATTTATAATATTTATAAAATATTTGACATAACTATCTAAATAATGTTTAAATACTTTATAGCCCGAATAGCTCAGTCGGTAGAGCAGGGGACTGAAAATCCCCGTGTCGGTGGTTCAATTCCGCCTTCGGGCATATTAAAAATATGATTTTTTATACAAAATTTAAAAATAATAAAGATTGATGTCTTAAAAAAATTACTTACAGTATTTTAAAAAAATTATTTTCCAATACAAAAATTAGAAAATATTTTCTTTAATACATCATCAGAAGTTATATTTCCAGTGATTTTGTTTAATGTGTTTTGAACTATTTTTAAATCTTCTGCTAATAACTCAATATTTTTTTTCTTATTCCAATTTTTAATTCCCTTAGTAAATTGTTTATTAGCAAGCTTGATAGCACATAAATGACGAAAACGTGCTAAAAATTTATCTTCTATATTTCCATTAAAAATAATGTTTTCTTTTAAAACTTTCCAAATTAAGTCAATTCCAACATCTTTTTTAACTGATATTTTTATTACTAAATGTTTTTTAGAACTAAATAATTGTTGATTCTTTTTAATTAGATCAATTTTATTCAAAATAATTATAATATTTTTTAAATCATCTGATAAAGAAAAAATAAAATTTTTAAAAATTTTTTTTTGAGTTTGCATGCTCAAACTTGCGTCCATAACAAAAAATATATATTCTGATATTTTAATTTCTTCCCATGCTCTTTGAATCCCAATTTTTTCAATTTTATCTTTAGAATTATGCAATCCAGCTGTATCGATAATTTTAACATTTACTCCGTTTATTAATAAATTTTCATCAATTATATCTCTTGTGGTTCCTGAAATATTAGTTACTATGGATCGATCTTTAAGAACTAAAGTATTAAATAAACTAGATTTTCCAGCATTAGGATGCCCAACAATAACTACGCGAACCGCTTCTTTATCAGTATTATTTTCTATTGAAAATTTATTAAATTTTAAAAAATTTAAAGATATATTATTCAGCTGGTCTTCAATTGTAGAACTTAAAGTTATGTTTTCTTCTTCAGAAAAATTAATTTCAGCTTCTATATGAACACATAATTTTAATATTAAATTAATTAAATCTTGGATATAACTCGAAAAAACACCTTTTAATGAATGTAAAGACGCTTGAATAGCATATCGAGAGTTTGCATTAATTATATCTGCTATTGCTTCCGCTTGAATTAGATCAATTTTTCCATTTAAAAATGCTCTTTTTGAAAACTCACCTGGTTCTGCTATCCTTATTCCTTCTATTGAAACGATTCTTTCAATAATAGAATTTAAAATTATCTGATTACCATGACAATGTAATTCTAGTACATCTTCCCCTGTAAAAGAATTAGGACATGAAAACCATACTGCGATACCGTGATCTAAAACAATGTTTTTTTTATCAAAAAAATTTACGTAATGAGCATATCTTGGTTTTATTTTTTTTTTTAATACTTTTAAAATAACATTTTTTGTTTTATATCCTGAAACACGGATAATTCCAACAGCTGATTTTCCTTTTGGAGTAATTTGTGAAACAATTGTATCCGTTTTTAACATATAAAATATTCTCTTAAACCAGATTTAAATGAAATTTATTAAAAATAATACTTATTTTTTTTAATAAAATTCTCCTACTTATTTTTTTAAGGAACTATTTAAAATTAATTTTTGTTGAATCATTGTAATTAAATTATTAGAAATATAGTAAAGAACTAACCCTGAAGGAAACCATAAAAAAAAGAATACAAATATAAAGGGCATAAAATACATTGCTTTTTTTTGCATGGGATCTGAAATATCATTCAAAGATGTTTTTTGGGTTAAAAACATTGATAGCCCCATTAATATAGGTAAAATATAATAAGGATCGTATGAAGAAAGATCCCGAATCCATAATAAAAAAGGAGCATGTCTTAATTCTATAGAAGAAGTTAACATATAATATAAACCTAAAAAAATTGGCATTTGTAACAATACTGGTAAACATCCTCCTAAGGGATTAATTTTTTCTTTTTGATATAACATCATAATTTCTTGACTTAATTTTCTTTTATCATTACTAAATTTTTCTTTAATAAGATCAATTTTAGGTTGTATCTTTCTCATTTTAATCATAGATTTATATTGAACTCTAGTTAGAGGATACATTAATAGTTTAATAATTAATGTAATTAACATAATAGAAATCCCCCAATTTCCAACTAAACGATACAAATATCGTAATAATTGAAATAATGGATGAGAAATAAACCAAAACCAACCATAATCTATAGTTAGATCTAAGTTAGGAGCTAATAACCTCATTTTATCTTGAATTTCAGGACCAATCCATAAAATAGAACTAATTTTTTTATGAGAATTCGGATTAATATAAATTTTTTTAGATATATAAGCTATATTAACTAAATTTTTTTTTGACTTAAAAGTATAGATATAATCTATGATATTTTTTTCTTTTGGTATCCAAGCAGTGCTGAAATATTGCTGTACCATAGCTATCCAACCAGTATTAGTTTTTACCGAAAGTTGTTTATTACTTATAATATCTTCAAATTTATATTTCTTAAAATTATTTTGAAGAGAAGAATAAGCTGTTCCTCTAAAAGTATGAAGCATTAAATTCTGCTTATATTTATTTTTTTCAGTTTCTAAAACGTTTGCATTTTGTTGCAATTCATTAAGTAACTGTATTTCAATTTTTTTTTTGCTTAAATTTAAGATATCGTAATCGATATTAACATCATACTTTCCTTTTTTAAAAATAAATATCTTTCTATACAAAATATTTTTTTTTGAAAGAAACCAAATTGGAACTCTTAATTCTGTCTTATCTTTTTTTAATTTAAATAATTTTTGATCTGCTTGATATATAGGTCGTTTATTAGAGTTGAAATTATCTAATCCATCTTTTCCTATTAATCCACTTTTAGCATGGTATAAAAATGATGGTGAGGTATGTAATAGTCCAAAAGATTCTTTTGAATTTAAATCTTTTTTATAATTATTTAAATTAGCTTCAACTATATCCCCTCCTCTCATATTTATTTTTAAAGATAAAACATCTGTATTAACTGAAATATTATTAAAATCTTCATCTTTATAATTACTAAAATTAGATGTATTTACTTCCTCTTTACTTATTTCTGGTTGAATTAAAGTTTCTTTTTTATATTCTTTCCAAAGAAAAAATGAAACTATAATAAATAGAAGAATAAAAAAATTACGTTGTAGATCCATGATGTTTTTTTACTTCCTTATTATAAATTGGAATACTATCAAAACCACCAGTATGCAAAGGATGACATTTACAAATTCTTTTTATAATTAAAAAAATAGCTCTAAATAATCCAAACCGATATATCGAAAGTTTAGCATATTCAGAACATGTTGGATGAAATCGACATGATGGATAAGTTAAATAACTAATAGAATATTGATATATATACAATATATATATCAAAATTCGAGAGATTATTGATAATGACGATACCATAAATTCCTTAAAATATTATTCAATAAACTATTTTTTAAAAACATAACTTCTCTTTTTATTACAACAACAAAATCCATTTTAACTAATTTATATTGCGATAAACGAAAAGTTTCTCTAATTAATCTTTTAATTCTAATTCTTTCATGAGATAGTTTTATTTGTTTCCGTGCTATACTGATTCCTAATCTAGGAGTTACTAAAAAATTTAAAGAACTAAATATTATTACTTTTGAATTCTCAACTTTATAAAAAGGTTTACGAAAAACTTTCTCAAATTCATAGGAATTTAATAATCTCATTTTTTTATCAAATAAATGTTTAATCACTTTTTTTATGATTTAGAAGATATGGTTAAACGAACTCTTAGTTTAGAACGTCTACGTGATAAAATATGACGACCATTCTTTGTACTCATTCTAAAGCGAAAACCATGAGCTCGATTTCGTTTAAGAACAGAAGGTTGGAAAGTTCTTTTCATGATTAATCCTTATTTTTTTTAAAGTTATAAATACAAGTATATATACTATATACTGATTAAAAAATTTCATAGTAAAGAATAATAATTCTAAAATATAGAGTCAATTATCTTTTTATGAATTTTGTATTAATTAATTTTAGCAAACAAAATATTTTTTTAACATAAAAAAATAATTTACTTATAAAAAAATACATATTTTATTTTTAATAAAATAAATATAAAAAATAATCTTTATAAAAAAAAATTATTTGCTAAATCTTTTAAACAACTATTTTATAATTTTAAAAAATATTTTAATATTATCTTATATGAGAGAAGTTTATTTTATGTGTCTTTTACTCTGGAAAAAATGTCTAATTCAATTACAAGAAGAACTATCTCCTACAGAATTCAGCATGTGGATACGACCTTTAAAAGCAAAATTAAAAAATAATATATTAGAATTACATGCTCCTAATCGATTTGTACTAGACTGGGTAAAAGATAAATATTTAAAAATTTTACATCAGTTGCTAACTAATATTTGTAAAAATAACACTCCTATATTAAATTTTAAATTAACCAAAAAAAACATAACTATAGCATTAAAAAAAAAATAGATAATAAAGAAAATTTTTCTATTCATAAAAAATGGAATATTTGTTCTTCTTTTTATTCTTTTTCAAAAACATGTAAAATTAATAGTAAATATAGTTTTAAAAATTTTATAGAAGGAAAATCTAATCAATTAGCAAGGGCAGCAGCCTTTCAGATTGCTAAAAATCCAGGAAAATCATATAATCCTCTCTTTTTATATGGAAAAACAGGATTAGGAAAAACACATCTTTTACATGCCGTAGGAAATAGTATTATGAATAATTTTTATAATGCAAAAGTAATATATATGCATTCAGAATCCTTTGTGCAAAATATGGTAAAAGCGCTAAAAAATAATGAGATTGAACAATTTAAAACATATTATCGTTCTGTTAACACATTGTTAATTGATGATATACAATTTTTTGCAAATAAAGAACGTTCTCAAGAAGAACTATTTCATACTTTTAATGCTCTTTTTGATAAAAATCAACAAATAATATTAACTTCTGACCGTTATCCTAAAGAAATCATAGGAGTAGAGGATAGACTTAAATCAAGATTTAGCTGGGGTTTAACAATTTCCATTGAACCACCGGAATTAGAAACAAGAGTTGCTATCCTTATGCAAAAAGCAGAAGAAAAAAATGTTTATTTACCAAATGAAGTAGCTTTTTTTATAGCAAAAAAATTGAAATCTAATATTAGAGAATTAGAAGGTGCTTTAAATACTATTATTGCTAACGCGAAATTCAGTTGTAAAAAAATTACCATCGATTTTACAAAAGAAGCTTTACGACATGTTTTTGAATTGCAAAAAAAAGTTATAACTATCGAAAAAATTCAAAAAACAGTTGCTAAATATTATAAAATAAAAATATCTGATATATTGTCTCGAAAACGTTCTCGATCAATTACTAGACCAAGACAAATGGCAATGATGATTATTAAAAAATTAACAAATCATAGTCTTCCAGAAATTGGAGAAGCATTTGGTGGAAGAGATCATACTACTGTATTACACGCTTGTAAAAAAATATGTCAACTTCAAAAAAGTACATATTCTATACAAGAAGACTATTCTAACTTAATTAAACTATTATCTTCATAATAATTATGAAATTTTCTATATATCAAAATGATTTAATAAAACCAATACAAAAAATCAACGGAATACTAACTAAAAATTCATCTTTTCCAATTATTTCAAATGTTTTATTAAATATTAATGAGAAAAATATTCTTTCATTAACTGCAACTAATCTAGAAATTGAAATTACGATTAAAATTAAAGAAATCAAGGTTTTTGAAAGAGGAAAAATTTTAATTTCAGGAAGAAAATTATTAAATATTTGTAGAAAACTGCCTAAAAAAACATTAATAAATATTACTTTATTAAAAAAAAAATTATTTATAATTACTGAAAAGTGTTCTTTTATGTTATTGACTTCTTCAGCAAAAAATTTCCCCAAAATTTTAAATCTTAAATTTATATCAAAAATTTTAATTTCTAAAAAAATATTTAAAAAAATGTTAATTTATACCTATTTTAGTATGGGAAATCAAGATATTAGATATTATTTAAATGGAATATTATTTAAAGCTAATAAAAAAAAATGTAAAGTAGTAGCTACAGATGGATATCGTATGGCTATTGCTTCAAGTTCTCTTATACAAGAATTACCTAAATCCATGAAATTTTCAAAAATTATTCCTCGAAAAGGAATAATAGAATTAATACATTTAATTAATGATCAAGATTCAAAATTAATCATTTTTGTTGGAAAAAAAACTATTCTAATAAAATTAGAAGAAATAACATTCATAACTAAAATTATTGAAGGAAATTTTCCAAATTATAAAAATATACTACTTGAAAAACATAATAATTCGGTCAATGTTAATACAATTAAATTAAAAGAAGCGCTTTCAAGAGTCTCTATACTTTCTCACGAAAAACTTTCTAGTGTAACTTTTTATATTTCACATAAAAAAATTAAGTTAATAACTACAAACCAAAAAGATGAATCAGCAAAGGCTATAATAAATACTGATTATCAAAAAGAAAAACTAAAAATATCAATTAATATTAATTTTTTATTAGATATTTTAAATATTATAGAAAAAAAATATATTTCTCTTTTGTTTTCTAATCCTATCACCAGCCTTCAAATTAAAGAAGAAGATAAATTTTCAATTCACTATATCATTATGCCATTACGGTTATAACATTTAGATTATAAAAAAATAAAATTTATATTTTTTAAAAATATTAAATTAAATTAATTTATATTTTTATTAAAAAATCTTTAAACTAATTCAATTTATTAGGAAAATTAATGAAAAATAATTACGATTCATCAAATATTAAAATTTTAAAAGGATTAGATGCTGTAAAAAAAAGACCTGGTATGTATATAGGCAATACTGATGATGGAACAGGTTTACATCATATGGTATTTGAGGCAGTTGATAACGCTATTGATGAAGCTTTAGCAGGATATTGTAAAAAAATTATTGTTACTATTCATTCAGATAACTCGGTTTCAATTAAAGATGATGGAAGAGGCATACCTATAGATATTCATCCTGAAGAAAAAATTTCAGCAGCAGAGGTAATTATGACTATGTTACATGCTGGAGGAAAATTTGATAACTATTCTTATAAAATTTCTGGGGGACTGCATGGAGTTGGTATATCCGTAGTAAATGCATTATCAGAAAAACTAGAACTAACTATTTATAGAAACAAAAAAATTTATAAACAAACATATTCTAATGGAATACCTCAAAATAAACTAACTTCAATTGGAAAAACCAAAGATAATGGAACTTATATCAGATTTTGGCCCAGTCATAAAATATTTAGTAATATTACTAAATTTAAATATGAAATTTTATCTAAAAGACTAAAAGAACTTTCTTTTTTAAATTCAGGTATTACTATTTTTTTAAATGATAATAGAAATTCCGTTAAAGATTTATATCAATATAAAGGTGGAATAAAAGCTTTTATTAAACTTTTAAATTTTTCTAAAAAACCGATACATTCAAAAATATTTTATTTTTCTGCAGAAAAAGAAAAAATTATTGTAGAAGTTGCTCTACAATGGAATAACGAAATCAAAGAAAATATATATTGTTTTACTAATAACATTCCTCAACAAGAAGGTGGAACTCACTTAGCTGGATTTAGAGCAGCAATCACAAGAACGTTAAATTCATATATAGACAAAGAAGGATACGGAAAAAAAAATAAAGTTAATACCACTGGAGAAGATGCCAGAGAAGGATTAATGGCTATTATTTCCATTAAAGTTCCAGATCCAAAATTTTCCTCTCAAACGAAAAATAAATTAGTTTCTTCAGAAGTAAAATCAGTTGTTGAGTCATTAATGAATGAATATTTAATAGAATACTTATTAGAAAATCCAGTCGATGCAAAATCAATAGTAAATAAAATTATAGATGCTGCTAGAGCTAGAAATGCTGCTAAACGCGCAAGGGAAATGACTCGAAGAAAAGGAGCATTAGAGATTGCTGACCTACCTGGAAAATTAGCTGATTGTCAAGAAAGAGATCCTGCATTATCGGAAATTTATTTAGTAGAAGGAGATTCTGCAGGAGGTTCTGCTAAACAAGGAAGAAATCGAAAAAATCAAGCAATTTTACCTTTAAAAGGAAAAATATTAAATGTTGAAAAAGCAAGATTTGATAAAATGTTAGCTTCTCAAGAAATAGCAACTTTAATTACTGCTTTGGGTTGTGGAATAGGAAAAAATGAATATAATCCTGATAAATTAAGATATCATAGCATTATTATTATGACAGATGCTGATGTGGACGGTTCTCATATTCGTACTTTATTATTAACCTTTTTTTTTCGTCAAATGCCTGAATTAATTACTAGAGGACATTTATATATTGCTCAACCCCCTTTATACAGAATTAAACAAGGAAAAAAAGAATCTTACTTAAAAGATGAAAAAGAAATGAAAAAATACCAAATACAAACGACCTTAAAAGGTATAGAAATCTTTACTAAAGAAAAAACAACAAATAACAAAAAAAACATTTCAATTTATAAAAAAAATTTATTAGGGTTTAAAACCTTAAAAAAAATAATATCTTTATATTATAAAGCAAAAAAATCTATTAAAAATATTGAAAATGATTATCCTAAAAATTTTTTGAACGAATTAATATATCATCCTGCTTTTACTGATTTTAAAAATGAAAAAAATATTAAAAATTGGATTTTACGTATAATAAAAAAATTAAATAAAAAATTTAAAGAAACTTATTCCGTATTAAATATAAGCATTAATTCCAAAATAAAAAAATTTTTTTTATTATTACAATATGATTCAAAGGAAAAATCTATTAATTTTACTCTTAAAGAAGATTTTTTTAAAAATTATAATTATCAAAATATTAGTAATATAGGAAAAATTCTTAGTTCATTAATTATAAAAAAAGGATATATTTTAAAAGAAAAAGAAAAGTATTTCTTTTCAGAATTTGAAAAAAATTGGAAGATTTTACTTAAAAAAAATAAAAATCGTATGTTTATACAACGATATAAGGGACTAGGAGAAATGAATGCTGAACAATTATGGGAAACTACTATGAATCCTAAAACTAGAAATATGTCTAAAATTTCAATTAATAATGCAATAAATGCAAATTTAATATTTAGCACATTGATGGGAGATGCTGTTGAACCAAGAAGAGATTTTATAGAAAAAAATGCTTTATATGTAAATCATATAGATTTTTAATCTAAGTTTGTTATTTTCTAATAAAAATTATTTATTTTAAAATACGGCAGGAAAAACCTGCCGAAATATTTTTTAGTTTCTATTTTTAGGTTTTTCCATCATTTCAATTACTTTTAACTTAGCTATTTCTTCTGATAACGTTTTAATAATTTTTGATTGTTGCTCTAAAACAAGATTATCACTAATATTTTTTTGCAACTTTTTTTTATTTCTTAATATGTGTTTCCGATCTAAATCAATTACTCTAATTACCGAATCCGCTAAAATAGATATTTTGTTTGGTTGAATTTCTAAAATTCCTCCTGATATATATAAATTTTCTATTTTTTCTTTTATATCAATAATTGACAATAAACCTGGTTGTATAAAAGTTAATAATTGAGTGTGATTAGGATAAATACATAAATTTCCTTCGATTCCAGAAACTTTAACTTTTTTAATCAATCCAGAAAAAATTATTTTTTCAATATTTACAACTTCTAACTGACAATCCATAATAAAAATCCAAAGATTATTTTAAAAAAAATTATTTAAATTTTTTTGATTTTTCAATTACTTCTTCGATCGTTCCTACCATATAAAAAGCTTGTTCAGGTAAATGATCATATTTCCCATCTATTATTTCTTTAAATCCTAAAATATTTTCTTTTAAAGAAACATATTTCCCAGGAAAACCTGTAAAAATTTCAGCTACAAAAAAGGGCTGAGATAAAAATCTTTGAATTTTCCTCGCTCTTGTTACTAACAACTTATCTTCTTCTGATAACTCATCCATTCCAAGAATAGAAATAATATCTTTTAATTCTTGATATCTCTGTAACATCCTTTGAACTGAACAAGCAACATTATAATGCTCTTCTCCGACTATATTTGGATCTAATTGTCGACTAGTTGAACTTAATGGATCAACAGCAGGGTAAATTCCTAAAGAAGCAATTTGTCGACTTAGCGTAATTGTGGAGTCTAAATGTGCAAATGTAGTCGCTGGAGAAGGATCCGTTAAATCATCTGCTGGAATGTAAATTGCTTGCACCGATGTAATAGAACCTTTTTTTGTTGACGTAATTCGTTCTTGTAATTTACCCATTTCTTCAGATAAAGTTGGTTGATATCCAACTGCTGATGGTATTCTTCCTAATAAAGCAGAAACTTCTGTGCCTGCTAAGGTATATCTATAAATATTATCTATAAACAGCAATACGTCTCTTCCTTCATCTCTAAATTTTTCAGCTAATGTTAAACCTGTAAAAGCAACTCGCAATCTATTGCCTGGAGGTTCATTCATTTGCCCATAAACTAAAGAAACTTTACTTAAAACTTTAGAATCTTTCATTTCATTATAAAAATCATTACCTTCTCTAGTTCTTTCTCCTACACCAGTAAATACAGAATATCCAGAATGTTCGATAGCTATATTTCGAATTAACTCCATCATATTTACAGTCTTTCCAACACCAGCACCTCCAAATAAACCTACTTTCCCCCCTTTAGCAAAAGGGCACATTAAGTCAATTACTTTAATTCCTGTCTCTAATATTTCTTTTGAACTTAACTGTTCAATATAAGAAGGAGGGGTTCGATGAATATCCCAATATTCAATTGGATTACCTTCAATATCAATTAAAGGTCCCTGTTTATCTATGGGTTCACCTAAAACATTTAGTATCCTTCCTAATGTTGCTTTTCCAACAGGAACTTTAATATAATGATTTAAATTTTTAACAGAAGTTCCTCTTTTTAATCCATCAGAGTTTCCCATTGCTATGGTTCGAACTACTCCTCCTCCTAATTGCTGCTGAACTTCTAAAATTAATATATTATTGTTTTTTTTTACTTCTAAAGCATGATAAATTTTAGGTGTTTCATTTTGTGAAAACTCAACGTCAACGACAGCACCTATAACTTGAATAATTTTTCCGATAGTCATGATTAGATCTCTAACTTTTTTAATTTGATGTAACTGAAGAAGCACCAGAAATAATTTCAGTTAATTCCTGTGTAATGCTACTTTGACGAACTTTATTATATAATAATTGTAGTTCTTTAATAAAATCATCACTATTTTCTGTTGCTGTTTTCATTGCTAACATTCTAGCAGCTTGTTCACTAGCTATGTTTTCTACTATAGCTTGGTATACTTGAAATTCAATATATCTTTCTAATAATGTATTTAATAAAGACGTAGAATCAGGTTCGTACAAATAGTCCCATTTATTTTTTTTTTGATTATTATTTTTTTGAAAATTTAATGGTAATAACTGAGAAATAGTAGGAATTTGAAACATACTATTTTTAAATAAATTAAAAGCTAAATAAAGTTTTTCTATTTCTCCTGATTCATATTCTTCTAACATTTTTTTAATAGGCTTTATAGACCGTGTATGTATGGATTTTTCTTCTATATTCGTAGTTTTTGAAATTATTTTTTCATTAAAAAACTTAAAAAATGAAAATGCTTTAGCACCAAAAAGGCAAATTTTAGAAGAAATATTTTTATTAGAATATTCCTTCATTTGAATTAAAATTTTTTTAAATAAATTAGTATTTAAACTTCCGCATAGACCTCTATCAGTAGATATAATAATCCAACCAACATTTCTAACTTTTTTGCTATTAAAATATGAATGTTGATGTTCTAAAGAACTTTCTAAAACATTATTTATAATTTGTGATAAAGTATTTAAGTATGGACGACTAGCATACATTTTTTCTTTAGATTTTTTCATCTTAGCAAAAGAAACCATTTGCATAGCTTGAGTAATTTTTTTGGTATTCTTAACACTTTCTATTTTATAACGTATTTCATTTTTACATGCCATTTAGTAATCTCTATTAACAATAATTATTTTTATTTAAAATAAATCAGTTCTTTTACATTTATAGTTCTGAATTATATCTATAAATGTATTTTTTATTTTTTCATTATAAACACCGGTTTTGTTAATCTCGATTATTAATTTAGAATGAAAACGATTAAAATAATCTAATAAAGAATTTTCAAAGGAAGAAATGTTTTCTAAAGGAACATCATCTAAATAATGAAATTCTGCTGAAAAAATAATCAAAGACTGTTCAGCAATTGAAATCGGTTTATTTTGTTTTTGTTTTAATAATTCTGTTAATTTTTGTCCATATAACAACTGATTACGAGTAACTTCATCCAAATCAGATGAAAACTGGGAAAAAGCAGATAATTCTCTATATTGAGCTAATGCTGTTCGTATTCCAGAAGATAGTTTTTTTATAATTTTTGTTTGAGCTGAACCACCTACTCTAGAAACAGATATTCCTGGATCAACAGCAGGTCTAATACCATTATTAAATAGACTAGTTTCTAAAAAAATTTGCCCATCAGTAATAGAGATAACATTAGTAGGAACAAATGAGGAAACATCCCCTGCTTGTGTTTCAATAATAGGTAATGCTGTTAAAGAACCTGTTTTATTTTTAATTTTCCCTAAAGTCATTTTTTTTACGAAATTAATATTTACTCGAGCAGATCTTTCTAACAATCTTGAATGTAGATAAAATATATCTCCTGGAAATGCTTCTCTACCAGGAGGACGCTTTAATAATAATGAAATTTGTCGATAAGCAACCGCATGTTTTGAAAGATCATCATAAATAACTAAAGCATCTTCTCCTTTATTTCTGAAATATTCCCCCATAGTACATCCAGAATAGGGTGCTATATACTGTAAAGCAGGTGCTTCTGACGCGGAAGCTACAATAACAATAGTATTTTTTAATGCATTTTGTTCTTCTAATTTTTTTACAACATTAACTACTGTTGAAAATTTTTGACCAATGGCTACATAAATACATTTAATTCCTGAATTTTTTTGATTAATAATAGTATCGATAGCTAATGTTGTCTTTCCTGTTTGTCTATCTCCAATAATTAATTCTCTTTGTCCGCGTCCAATGGGAACCATAGTATCTATAGCTTTATATCCTGTTTGTATAGGCTGATTAACAAATTCCCGATCAATTACTCCAGGAGCACTAGCTTCTACAGGTAAAAAAGAAGAAGAAATAATTTTTCCTTTTCCATCTATAGGATCTCCTAATGCATTCACCACTCTTCCTAAAAAATTTTCTCCTACTGGAACTTCCAAAGATTTTCCTATACTTTTAACTTTCATTCCTTCAGTAATTTCTAAATAATTACCTAATACAACAGCTCCTACCTTATCCCTTTCTAAATTTAAAGCTATAGCATATTGTTGATTGGATATCTCTATCATTTCTCCTTGCATAACATTAGAAAGTCCATAAATTTGAATTATTCCATCACTTACCGTAATTATTGTTCCTTCATTCTTAGTAATATTACAAATTTTAAAGTTAGCAATTCTTGTTTTAATTAATTCACTAATCTCAGTAGAATTTAATTCCATATACTATTTTTCTCTCAAATATTAAGCATGTAAAATATTTTTTAATTGTTTTAAATGAGTAAAGATAGAACCGTCTATGACAGAATCATTAATTTTAATTATTAGACCTCCTATAATGGAAATGTCTATAATTGTATTTATAACAATTTTTTTAGAAAACTGTATTTTTAAAATATTTAAAATTTGGTTAATATGAAAATTAGATAATTTTTTTGAAGAGATAATATTAACATAAATCTTTTTTTCATATTTATTTTTATACTTTAAAAAAAAAGAAAAAATATTTTTTAAGTAAATTAAACGTTTATTAAACGCTAATAAATAAATCATTTTTTCTTCATTTTTTTTTAATCTTTTTCCATAAGCAGCAACAAATATCTTCATTATATATTTATAAGAATAGTTGCTTAAGAGAATTTTTTTAATTATTTCTAATTCCGATATTTTAGAAAAAAAAAGTAATTTTTTTTCCCAATAATCAATTTTATTTTCTTTCATAGAAAATTCAAAAATAGCCTTTGCATACGGACGAGAAATAGTATCCGCATTAATCATAAATTATTGTTCTCCCTTTAAATTTGAAATATATCTTTTAATAACATTATTACTTTCTGATTTATTAATAGATTGAATAATAATTTTTTCTGCTATAGAAATAGCTAATGTAGCTATATTATTTTTTAATTCTTCAAAAATTTTTTTTCGTTTAATTTCTATATTTGAAACTGCCGTATCAATAATTTTTTGCTTCTCTATCTCTGCTTTCTTTTTAGCAACATCTAAAATTCTTGCTTTTTCATCATATGCTTTTTTTAATATAATCTTTGCTTGTTTTTGAGCTAAAATAATTTCTTTTTTTTTATTTTTGTTAATTAAATCTAATTTTTTTTTTGCTTCTTGAGTATAAATTAAACCATTTTCAATTTCTTTTTTTCTTTCTTCGATAATTTTAATAACCGGAGGCCATATATATTTCATACAAAACCAAACAAAAAAAATAAATGAAATTATTTGACCTAAAAATGTTGCATTTAGGTTCACATTACTTTCCTTTTTATATTCTATAAAACTAACATTTTATTTATATAATAAAATATGTACTATTATGTACATATATTTATCTAAAAAAATATGAAATAGTTAAGCTACTGAAAATAATAAATATAATCCAATTCCGACAGCAATCATTGGAATTGCATCTACTAATCCCATAACAACAAAAAACTGTGTTCTTAGCAAGGGGATTAAGTCCGGTTGTCTAGCTGCTCCTTCTAAAAATTTTCCTCCAAGAATTCCGATACCTACTGCTGCTCCTATTGCTGCTAAACCCATCATTATTGCTGCAGAAAAATATAACATATCCATATTTATATGTTCCATAGTTTTTCTCCTATATATTAATACTACATTTTTAAAAGTGAAATTCTTAATGTTTTTTGAAAGCCATAGATAAGTAAACAATAGTTAAAACCATAAAAATAAAAGACTGTAACAAAATTACTAAAATATGAAAAATTGCCCATGGAACGCTTAAAAACCATTGAAACCACCAAGGAATTAATGCTGAAATTAAAATAAAAATCATTTCTCCAGCATACATATTTCCAAATAATCGCAATGCTAACGAAATAGGTTTAGAAAGTAAACTAATGCTTTCTAAAATAAAATTTAATAAAAAAAATATTGGATGCTTAAATGGTTGCATAAATAATTCTTTTGAAAAACCCATTATACCTTTATATTTTAAACTATAAAAAATTACGAGTAAAAATATTCCAATAGACATTGATAATGTTACATTAATATCTGCGGAAGGTACAATTCTACAATTAGGTAATCCTAAAAAAAATTTACTAATAAAAGGGAACAAATCTATAGGAATTAAATCCATTGCATTCATTAAAAAAATCCAAATAAAAACCGTTAAAGACAACGGCGCTACTATATTATTTTTAAAACAATAAACATCATTCACATTCTTATTAATAAAATTAATAATGAATTCAATTAATACTTGTAATTTTGTAGGCATACTCTTAATATTTTTTGTTCCATGATAAAAAACTACTAAAAAAAATAAGCCTAACAAAAAAGAGAAAATTATCGTATCAATATTTACAATCCAATATGGAGAAGGAATGTTATTTGAATCGATTAAACTAAATGTACGTATATCTATTTGTAAATGATGCAAATGATGTAAAATGTAATCCTTAGGATTAACTATTTTTTCTAAATTCATTTTTAATTGTTTGCCTTTTAGGAAAATTATTTTTCGATGTTTATAAAATATATTGCTAAAAAGTAAAATCTATATTTTTTATATACAAAAATAAATGTTTTTCTATATTTAAAAAAAAATATAAAAAAATTCAAAAAAAAATTTTGTTCTTTAAAAAATCTTTTTTTATTTTTTTATATATTATTCTTTTTTAGATATATCATTAAAATAGATATTGCTGCAGGCGTTATTCCAGAAATTCGAGATGCTTGACCTAAAGTCATTGGTTTATATCTATTTAATTTTTCAATTACTTCATTTGAAAGACTAAAAATATTTTTATAATTTAAATTTAACGGTAAAGACATAGTTTCATAATATAATTGCTTTTTAATTTCTTCTTTTTGACGCTTAATATAGCCTTCATATTTAAGTTGAATTTCAATTTGTTCTGAAGCTTTTTTATCTTTTATTCCCGGAAAAAAACATTTTAAAGAAGTTAATAACTCATAACTTATCTCTTGTCTTTTTAATAAGTCAATTCCTGTACAATTCTTTCTCAATTTCTTATTCAAAATAATTTCTAAATCATTGGATTCATTAGAATCTACATTAACAATGATTTTTTTTAAACGTTTTTTTTCAGAATTAATCAATGATAATTTTTTATTATACTCTTTCCAACGAAGATTATCGATCAATCCTAATTTTTTTCCGATATCTGTTAATCTTAGATCAGCATTGTCTTCTCTTAAAAGTAATCTGTATTCAGCACGAGATGTAAACATTCTATAAGGTTCAGTAACTCCTTTAGTACAAAGATCATCTACCAAAACTCCTAAATATGCTTGATCTCTTCGAGGAAACCAACCTTTTAAGTTAGATGTATATAAAGCCGCATTTAATCCTGCTAGTAATCCTTGAGCAGCTGCTTCTTCATAACCAGTTGTTCCATTTATTTGACCTGCAAAAAATAGACCTTTAATAACTTTACTTTCTAAAGTAAGTTTTAAATTTCTAGGATCAAAAAAATCATATTCAACGGCATATCCAGGCACTAAAATCTTTGCATTTTCTAACCCATATATTGAAGAAATAATTTTTTTCTGAATATAAAAAGGCAAACTAGTTGAAATTCCATTAGGATAAATAGTAGATCTCGATAAATCCTCGGGTTCTAAAAATATTTGATGCTTAGTTCTATGAGAAAACCTAATTACTTTATCTTCGATAGATGGACAATATTGTGGTCCAATACTTTTAATTTCTCCATTATACATCGGACTTTCTAAAATGTTCGATCGAATTATTGAATGTGTTTTTTCATTTGTATATGTAATATAACAAGATATCTGCGGAGGATGTTTAACATTTTTATTCATAAAAGAAAAAAAGGGTACAGGCTCATCTCCTTTTTGAACTAATAAATTTGAAAAATTTATTGATTTTGCATCTAAACGAGGAGGCGTACCAGTTTTTAGTCTTCCATGAAATCGAGAAAATTCTTTTAATTTATCACTTAAAAATTTAGAAGAAAAAGAATTTATTCGACCTCCTTCAGAACATTTTTTCCCTATAAAAATTCTTCCTCCTAAAAATGTTCCAGTAGTTAAAATAATAGATTTAGAATAAAAAATGTTTTCATTATTTACGTTAATTCCAATAACAGTTTCATTTTTAATTAAAATATCAGTTACTTCACCTTCTATAATAAATAATTTTTTTTGATTTTGCAAAAATTTTTTAGTTTCTAATCGATATAAATTTCGATCTACTTGAGCTCTTGACGCACGAACAGCAGGGCCTTTTTTTGAATTAAGAATTCTAAATTGTATTCCAGATCTATCAACAATTTTTGCTATTCCCCCCCCCAATGCATCTATTTCTTTAACTAAATGACCTTTTCCGATACCTCCTACAGCCGGATTACAAGATAAGAATCCTATAGTCTCTTTATTTTGTGTAACTAATAAGGTTTTTTTACCCATTCTAGCAGCTGCTGAAGACGCTTCAGTACCTGAATGCCCACCACCAATAACAATAACCTCGTATGTTTTCAACAACAACACCAAACCCTCTATATTTTATAATATTTAAAATATACCGAAAATGAAAAATTTGTTTTAAACGATAAAACATAATTATAGTAAGTAATATACAACAAAATTAATTTTAAAGATATAAAAGTATTTTTTTTTAAATTTATCAACTAAATTGTTTTACAAAATCAATAAATGCATATATAAATATATATACTTATATATATATATATAAAGATTTTTTATATTTATAAATATATATATATATATATATGATATTATTATAAAACAAAATATCTGTGGATAACTTTAATTTAACTGAACAAATCAAGGTTTTTAAGGCTTTATTAGCTGTGCATAA